>JANQLJ010000072.1 GCA_028280665.1 Alphaproteobacteria bacterium | reverse complement strand
CTCATCGTTTCCGAAGGCGAGATCGGAGAGATGGCCGAAAAAATAACGCAGGCCATTTCGGCGGTCGCGGGCTGAATCGGCGCGTTTCCGGGCGAAGATAGGTAAAAACCGATTCACCACATTAAGAGCCTCCACACCATCTTGTGACGGTGCGCACTGATCGGCGGCGCTGATTGTGCGAGCCTTCCGCCGTCGCGAATTCCCGAGCGACGACCCCAGTACTTCGCCTGCCTTGTGGCAAGCGGGGCATTGGATCCCGAGCCAAGAGGACCCCTGGTGCCCCCAGCACCCCAGGGGTCCTCTTTATTTCAGAGCACAAAAGAGCCCCGATGCGCGCCGCCTGTAGCGGCCATCACATTGCGCCGCGCGGTCTTCTTCCTACATGAAAGGCGTCCCTGAGAATGGCGGGTCTCAAAAAGATCCACGGGGAAGGGTGCTCAGTCCTCGCAAAAGCAGTCCCATACTCGCACCCCGCGCCCTTTCCTGAAGCCATCGGAACACCAAAGCCCCGGTTGCAGATGTCCCCTGCAGCCGGGGTTTTCCGTGTACGGATTTAGCGGGGTCTAGCTTTCCTGGTTCGGCGCAACGCGCTCGCACAAGGTGCGCAGCTTTTCCATCTGCCGGATGTAAAGGGTTTTGGATTTGCGTTCGGCGATCTCCGCATGGGCGAGCTGGCTTAGAACCCGCGCCACTGTCTCGCGCGTGGTCGAGGCCTCGGCGGCGATTTGCGCTTGGGTGGGCAGGGGATAGATAAGCCAACTGTCCGGGCGCACGGGGTCTTCGCGCGCCATTTTAAGAAGCTGGCTATAGACCCGCTGATAGGCGCTGAGCGTCGCAAGATCCATAATGCGCTCATCGCAGTTGCGCACGATGGCGGCCATCTTTTCAAGCACCATCAGCGAGACTTTGGGATGGGTCTCCAATAATGTGCGAAAGACCTCCGGGTCGAGCGCGGCGAGCTTGCAGTCCTCAACCGCCACCACGTTCGCTGAGCGCTGTTTGCCGTCAATGGCCGACAGCTCACCGAAATAATCGCCGGCCCCCATGGTGGCGAATGCCACCTCGCGCCCTGAGAGGGAAAAATTCTTGATCGCCACTTTGCCTGACACCACGAAAAAGATGTCACGGTTGGTGCTTTCCCTGTTGACCACCTCGTCGCCCGGACGGGCCGCGACCCACCGGCACTGGCGCTCGAGGGTTTCAAGCTCGCCCGGGTCGAGGGAACGGAGCAGGCGTACCCCGGCAAGGGTTCCGGCTTCGGTGGATGGTTCTGGTGAGGGCGGGCTTTGGGTCATGCGGTTGGCGGGCCGATTGCGGGTTTGGTTACGAGGGCCTCATTTTCTAACGCGGATATGAACAAATTCACAGCGCCTAGACTCCCTAATTACCACCGATGGTGACGCCGCCGTCGATCACAAGGCCCTGGCCGGTAAGGAACTTGCCCGCTTTGGAGGCGAGCAAAACCGCCATCCCGGCGATCTCGTCCGGCTCACCGATACGGCGCAAGGGCGCCCCCGCCGTGGAGGCTTTAAGGATGTCCGGGTCCTCCCACAGGGCGCGGGCGAAATCGGTCTTGATCAGTCCGGGCGCGATGGCGTTTGCCGTAATCCCAAAGGGCCCGTATTCCACGGCGATGTTGCGGGCGAGCTGAAAGTCGGCGGCTTTCGAGATGGCGTAGGTCCCCAGCAAGGTTGAGCCGCGCAGACCGCCGATGGAGGAGACGATAATGACGGCGCCGTCGCCGCGCTCCTTCATCTGGGGCAGGACCATGTTGGAAAGCCAGAAGTTGCTCTGCACATTGCAGTGCATGATTTTCTCGAACGCATCATCCGGGCAGTCGATGGAAGGGCCGAAGTAAGGGTTCACCGCCGCATTGCAGACAAGAGCGTCGATGGGGCCCCATTTGTCATTTGTCTGGTCGACGAGGTTCTGCAGTTGCTCCTTGTAGGAGATGTTGCAGGGGATGGGGACCGCCACCTCGCCGCCCCCGCCATGGGCGGCGTTGATCTCCGCCGCCACCTCGCCGCAGACGTCGGCCTTGCGGCTCGAGACGACGACCTTGGCGCCATGTTCGGCCATGCGGAAGGCGATGGCTTTGCCGATCCCTTTGGTGGAACCGGTAATGACCGCGACTTTTCCAGAAAGGTCGAACAGGGACATGGCGCGCTCCTTCAATCGTTAACCCGCGAAAGATCATTACCGGTCAATTGGCCGCGCTCAAGGCGCTTTGCGCCGGATTTTGCAGAAAGTAACGTATGAACAGGGGCAGGGACTTGTGAAGTCCGGGGATTGCCATATTTATGAGGCATCAGGCGGGCGTTGCGCCGCGGGGTGCTTGATGGCGGCTCGGGGCAATGACTTGAGAGGATACCCCTCATGAAGAAAGTACTGACATTGGCAAGTGCCGCGGTTCTTTTGACCGCGTGTACCACCACCGATCCCTATACGGGCGAGGAACGCACCAGCCGCGCCACGGAAGGCGCGATCATCGGCGCCATTGGCGGCGCCATCGTGGGCGCGCTCACCAACACCTCCAGCGGCGAGCAGGCGGCAAGAAATGCCCTCATCGGCGCGGGCATCGGCGCCCTCGCCGGCGGCGCTATCGGCAACTACATGGACGAGCAGGAAGCGGAGCTGCGGCGCGAGCTTGAAGCCACCGGCGTGCGCGTCCGGCGCTATGGCGACAACATCGAGCTGATCATGCCGTCGAACATCACTTTCGACACCGACAGCGCGCAAGTGAAGCCCGAGTTTCGCCGCACGCTCAACTCGGTGGCGACGGTGCTGAACCACTACGATCAGACATATATCTACGTGGACGGTCACACCGACACTGTGGGCAACCGCGAATACAACTATGACCTTTCCGAGCTGCGGGCCGAATCCGTCGCCGAGATGCTGGTCCAGCGTTCGGTCTTGCCGGGCCGCTTGATCGTCAGGGGCTTTGGCGAAACCGATCCGCTTGTTCCGACCGGCGACAATGTGAACGAGCCGGAAAACCGGCGTGTCGAACTTCAGATCGTGCCTTATACGGAGAGCCGTAATTACTAAGCGGTCCACGGGCGGCTGAATACTGAAACCCAATAAAGGGCCGGGTCACCCCCGGCCCTTTTTCTTTGGTGTGGTTGGCCCCTAGGCGCGGCCGGAAAGGAGGCGGAAAGGAATTGTTAACCCCTTGGAAAGGGCCGCCTCCCAGACTGTGCAAATGGGGGCGGGAAGCCCTCATCTAGGTCTCGGGAGCGCGCCGCATGTCGTTTTTGACCAATATGTTCGTTTTGGGGTCCTACGTGATCGTCGCCTTGGCCTTGGCGCTGGGCCTGCAAGCCTTTGCGGGCGTGCCGCCGGTGGTGGGCTGGCTTGCCGCCGCCATTTTGTTTCTCTTTGCCGGGCAGGTACATGGGGCCCTCAACCGGGCGCAGGAAAATGCTGGCCTGAGCGCGGAGATCGAAACCTTGCGCGCGGCGCTGGCCGCCGCCGAACGCGACCTTGGATCGATGGCTTTGCGCCTTGATCAGGCCGAAGGCCAGCTTACAGGCATTGGCGATTTGCGCCGGTGGCGCCTTGCGGCGGAGATGAAGGTCCTTGAAAACCTGGTTCAGGAATTTGCCGGCAGCATTGTCGAGCGCACCGCCACGGCGCAGCGCATAGCAAGCTCCGAGGGGACCGGCGCCAGCGACGAGGCACCCAACGAGGCCTGGAAAGTCGCTGGGTTCGACGCCAGCAACCCCAGCGCCTTCGACCGGGCGACGAAAGACCAATTGATCACCGCCATCCGCGACTCCCTCGCCGAGAACCGGGTCGAGCTTTATCTTCAGCCGATTGTGTCCTTGCCCCAGCGGCGGCTGCGGTTCTATGAAGCGCTCACCCGGCTGCGCACGGACAGTGGCGAGATTCTCATGCCGCGGCACTACCTGCGCGTCGCCGAAGCCGCGGGCCTTGTCTCCACCATCGACAATCTTCTGCTGTTCCGCTCCGTTCAGATCGTCCGCATGCTGATGGAAGAAAACAGCGACGAGCTTGTGTTTTGCAATATCTCGGCGCGGTCGCTGCAGGACGAAAACTTCTTCCGCGTCTTTCTCGATTTTCTCGAAGGCAATACCGCGCTTGCACGCCGCCTAGTGTTCGAGTTCGCGCAAGACGCGCTCGACATTTGCGGGCCGCTTGAACTTTCGAGCCTGCGGCGCCTCGCGGGGCTCGGCTTTCGCTTTTCCATGGATCAGGTCTCGGCCATCGATTTCGATGCGGGCTCTTTGCGCGACCGTGGCTTTAGATATGTGAAGGTGCCCGCGGCCCTCATCGCGAGGCGGGGCAGGGCTGCGCCGGGCATGACCGGCATTGCGGAGATTAAGGAAAATCTCGCGCGCCGGGGCATCGACCTTGTTGCGGAAAAGATCGAAGACGACGCTACCGTCAACGCCATCGTCGCGGCAGGCGTCGATTTCGGCCAGGGCTATCTACTGGGCGAGCCCCGCCCCGCAGCGGAGGAACCCCTGACGGCACAGAGCACTGGCGCCGCCGCCTGACCCACTAAAGTTGCTCCCCGGAGGTCCGCCCCTTATGGTGCGCCGCAAAATCAGGCGCGCGCCGCGCGAAGCAAGAGGGGCACGAAAGTGGCAGACGGCATGTTCATCGAAGACCTTGAAGAAGGTCAAAGCGCCAGCTTTTCAAAGACGGTCACGGAAGGGGACATTGAAAAATTTGCCGAGGTCTCCGGCGACACAAACCCCGTGCACCTTGACGCCGCATACGCCGCCGGAACCGTTTTCAAGGAACGCATTGCGCACGGGATGCTGGGCGCGGGGTTCATCTCGGCGGTGCTGGGCACAAAGCTGCCTGGGCCCGGCGCAATCTATTTGAGCCAGTCCCTCAAGTTCAAGGCGCCTGTGAAAATCGGCGACACCGTGACGGCCACGGGCACGATTACCGCGCTTGACCGGAACCGCCGCCGCGCCACCATCGCGACGGTCTGTACCGTCGAAGGCAAGCCGGTGATAGAAGGGGAGGCCATGGTGATGGTCCCTTCGCGCGAGAGCTAGATCTTAGATGCAGGTCTTTTCCGATTACCGGCAACTTCCCAAAGACGCGCGCGGCGCGGCGCTTGTCATCGGCAATTTCGATGGCGTCCATCGCGGCCACGCCAAGGTCATTGCGCGCGGGCGCGATATGGCGACCAGCCTGGTGGCGCCCCTAGGTGTGATGGCGTTCGAGCCCCACCCGCGGGAGTACTTTGCCCCGGACGCGCCGCCCTTTCGCCTCACCATGCCCGAAACCCGCGCGCGGCTTTTGGAACGCCACGGTGTTGACCTTGCTTACATTCTGCCGTTCGACCGGGCGCTTGCGACCATGGAGGCACGGGACTTCGTCACCGGCGTTCTGATGGAGGGCCTTGGGGTGTCCCACGTGGTCGTGGGTTACGACTTCTGCTTCGGCAAGGCGCGCAAGGGCGATGCGGCTCTGCTCGAAGCCATGGGAGCCGAACTTGGCTTTGGCGTGACCATCATCGATCCCGTGCGCGCGGGCGGCGCGGATGATGAGGTCTTTTCCTCAACGCGCATCCGTGATGCCTTGCGCGAAGGTAAGCCCGATCAGGCCGCGCGTCTTTTGGGCCATTGGTGGGCTATCGAGGGCGAGGTCAAGGCGGGCGACCAAATCGGACGCACTATGGGTTTTCCTACCGTGAACGTGGACCTCGGCCGTTATCTCCACCCCAAGTACGGCATCTATGCGGTGAAGGTCGAGGTGTTGAACGGGGCCCACGCGGGCACCTATGACGGCGCGGCGAGCATGGGCTGGCAGCCGACCTTTGAAAAAGACGAGCCTCTTTTCGAGGCGTTTCTGATGGACTTCGACGGCGATCTTTATGGCGCCGAGCTTGCGGTCAGCTTGATCGCCTATCTGAGGCCGGAGGAAAAATACAGCAATCTCGATGACTTACGCGCCGCTATTGAAGCAGACGTCAAAGCAGCCGGCAAAATCCTCGGCGATCTCAAGGCGAACCCGGGCTCTGTTCCTTGGGCATCAGGGACGGGGGACCAATGACCACGAACGAGCCCTCGGCCAAGACCATGCAACGCCCGCTCTTGATTGGGATTGCCGTGGCGGCGGCGACCTTTGTCCTCGATCAGCTCACCAAGATCGCCTTTTTGCGGGGGATCGGTCAGCCGCTTTTCTCGCCGCCCCAGGCCTTCACCGGCGGGCCGAGTGTTGAGCTTACGCCGTTTTTCAGCCTGACCCTGGTTTGGAACCAGGGCATGTCCTACGGCCTTCTGCAGGCTGAGACCGCCCTTGGCCGGGCCATTTATACAGGGTTTGCGCTCATCATCGTGCCACTGCTCGCCGTGTGGCTTTTCCGGACTCGCAGCCTCATCGTCGCCGTGGCCCTGGGCCTTGTGATCGGCGGGGCCGTGGGCAACAACCTTGTGGACCGGGTTTTCTATCACGCGGTGGTCGATTTTTTACACTTTCATATTGGGGAATTTAGCTGGTATGTTTTCAACATCGCCGATACGGCCATCGTTTTCGGTGTGGTCCTGTTGATTTACGATGCGTTTTGGGGCAGTGAGCAGCAGGCACCGGGGCGGCAGGGGTAGGCGCTTTCGGAGCCCAAAAGGGGTATCGCTGGGGGGCGACCAGGGTGAAGGATGAAGAAAGCCATGTTCGACACAACTCAACTGCCGTCACGCCAAACCGTGATCGGTCTTCTTGCGGTCGCCGCCCTTGCGACAGCAATGAACGGCTGCACGTCTCTTTCTCGCGCGATGGGGCTTGAAAAAGTCTCGCCGGACGAGTTCGCCATTGTCACCAAGGCGCCGCTCGTCATTCCGCCTGACTACAACTTGCGCCCGCCCGCGCCCGGCACGGTCCGTGAGGACTTGGTGCAGCCGCAGGAACGCGCGCAGACTGCCCTCTTCGGTCCGGACGCAACGCCTGTTGCCGACGGTGTGGTCACCGCCGGTGAGTTTGCGCTGCTGACGAATTCGGGTGCGGAAGAAGCCGACCCGCAAATCCGCACCGTGCTAGCGAGTGAAGCCTCGTCGCTGACACAAAAGGACCGCGGCTTTACCGACCGGATCCTTTTCTGGCAGGCCTCGGGCCCCAGCGGCTATGACAGAACGGTGATCGACGCCGCGGCGGAATCCGAACGCATCCGTACCCAGCAGGCGACCGGCGAGCCGGTTACCTCCGGCGTTAGCCCGTCCATCATCAAAGACCGCGGCGTCTTCTAAGCATCGCGCGCGGCCTCGCGGGATTGTCATTGTCGCGGGCGAACCGCTTTGGGCACCATGGGCCTTGAAACGCCGGGGGCGAAAGCGGCGGCGGGGAAAAGGAATTGACGTCATGAAGAATTGGCGCTCCCGGCTTGGCCGGGCTGGGGCAGGGCTTATAGTCGCCTTCGCACTGCTTGCCGCCTCGTGCGGGCCGGCGCAGGACCAAGAGGCTTCACAGGATCAAGAGCCCGCGCAAGACCAGGAAGTTGAGCACGGCTGGGCCCCCGAGACCTTCACCCTTGAAAACGGCATGGACGTGGTGGTCCTGCCCGACCACCGGGTGCCCGTGGTCACGCACATGGTGTGGTACCGGGTGGGCGCGGGCGATGAACCCCCCGGCCAGTCCGGCATTGCGCACTTCCTTGAGCACCTGATGTTTAAAGGCACAGACGAGCTGGGCCCCGGCGAGTTTTCCGAAATCGTCGAGGCGAACGGCGGCGTGGACAACGCGTTCACCTCTTGGGATTACACGGCTTATTTTCAGCGCGTCGCCCTCGACCGGCTGGAAATGGTCATGCGCATGGAAGCCGACCGCATGACCGATCTTCAGTTTCCCGAAGATCATTTCTACTCCGAACGGGACGTGATCCTTGAAGAGATACGCATCTCCGAACAAGACATCGACCGCATCATGGACCGCCGGATGGCGAGCGTTCTGTGGCCGGAGCACCCTTACGGCGTTCCCATCGGCGGCTGGGCGGAAGAAGCGGGCAGCCTTGAGCCCGATAACATCATGGCGTTTTACCGGACCTGGTACGCCCCCAACAATGCAATCCTTGTGGTCGCCGGCGACATCACCGCCGAGCAGCTTCGTCCGCTTGCGGAAGGAATCTACGGCCCCATCCCCTCGCATCCGGTTCCCGAGCGCGCGCGGCCCGCAAACCCATTGCAACTTGAGGCGCGCCGCCTTGACCTTGCGCACGAGCTTGCCGGCCAGCGCGAGCTTCACCGCTATTACGGCGCGCCTTCCATACGTACCGGCGGTCTTGAGATGGCGGCGGCCTTGAGCGTGGGCATGTCGATCCTCGACGGGGGCACGAGCGAATGGCTTTACCGCGAGCTTGTCATCGAGCGCGGTCTTGCCACCACCGCGGGCGGCTATTATTGGGGCACCACCCGTGACGATGGGCAGATCGCGGTCTATGCGGTGCCCAATGAGGGTGTCAGCTTTGCCGATCTTGAAACGGCGATGGACGAGGTGATCGCCGCTTATCTCGCCCAAGGGCCGACGGAAGAACAGCTTCAGCGCACCAAGACCCAGACGCTTGCGTCCACCATCTATGCCCAGGACGATCAGGCCACCATGGCGCGCATCTTCGGCGGTGGCCTTGCGGCCGACCGTAGTCTTGACGACATCCTCGGCTGGAACGACGCGGTGCTGGCGGTGACCGGCGGCGATGTGCGCGCGGCGCTAGCCACGGTTCTGGTTCCTGAGAACTCGGTGACCGGCGAGCTTTCGCCGCAGGCCGGTGACACGGCGCCGGACGGGCAGGAGTAGAGAGATGATCAGCAGATTGCTTTCAGTCCTTGCGATTGCCGCGTTCTTTCTGAACCCTGCCTTTGCCCAAGACGAAACCGCCGAGGGTCTTGTCGAGATTCAGCGTGTGGTCTCGCCGGGCGGCATCGAGGCCTGGCTTGTGCAAGACGACTTCGTGCCCATCGTCTCCATCAGAGTCGGTTTCTTCGGTGGCTCGAACTACGACGCGCCCGGCAAGGAAGGAACCGCGCAGCTCACAGCTTGGTTGCTGGACGAAGGCGCAGGCGATATGGACTCGCGCACCTTTCAGAACCGGCTCGATGACTATGCCATTCGCATGGGATTCAGCGCGGGCCGTGACCGCTTCTATGCCTCCATGACCACGCTTGCGGAAAACCGCGACGTGGCGTTCGATATGTTCCGTCTCGCGCTTACCGAGCCACGCTTTGATGCGGACGCGATCGAGCGCATGCGCCGGCAACTTCTGAGCGGGATTGCCCAGGCCGAGCGCGATCCCAACTCCATTGCCGCGCGCACCTGGTGGGCGAATGCCTTTCCAGACAGCACCTATGGCCGACGCACGTCGGGCACGGCGGAAAGCGTTGCCGCAATCACTCTTGACGACTTGCGCGGGCTGCACGGCACCCTCAACCGGCGCGACATGCGCATCGGGGTTGCCGGCGACATCGGTCCTGAGGAACTTGGCCGCTTGCTCGACCGCACGTTTTTGGGACTGCCGGCGGAGGCGCGCGTCTATGCCCCTGCGCAAGCGGTGCCCGCGGGCGCGGGCGAGACCATCGTCGTTGAAACCCCGGTGGCGCAGAGCGTTGTCATCTTTGGCTCCCAAGGCATCGACTACAGTGATCCGGACTACATGGCCGCCATGGTCATGAATTCGATCCTCGGGGGCGGGTGGTCGTCGCGGCTGATCCACACGGTGCGCGAGGTCAACGGGCTTGCCTATTACGTGGGTTCAGGCCTCACGACGCTCGATGGCGCAAGCCTCTTTCAAGGGCGCGTGGGCACCGAAAACGCCCGCGTTGCGGAATCGCTTGATCTGATCCGCGGCGAGATCGCGCGGATGCGGGACGGGGGCGTGACGGCGGACGAACTTGACGCGACCCAGCGCTATCTCACCGGGGCCTATGCGCTCGGGTTCGATTCAAACAGTTCCATCGCCTCGCGGCTGGTGTTCTATCAGCTCGAAGACCTCGGCATCGATTACATCAACACCCGCAACGCCCGGGTGAATGCGGTGACCCGCGAAGATGTGGCGCGCGTGGCGGCGCGCCTGCTCGACCCGGACCGGCTGCTGGTGGTGGTCGTGGGTCAGCCGGAAGGCATCGAGTAGGTCTGTCCTTCGCGCGCCAAGTTCAGGAACAAGTTCGGCGGGGACTCGCCCGACTCGGTTTGCTAGGTTAACCCCCATGGGAATTACCGAACCGACACGCGCGGAAAAGAGCGCCACCCCGCGCATCCGCCGCCTGCCCGAGGCCGCGATCAACCGCATCGCCGCGGGCGAGGTGATCGAGCGCCCCGCCAGCGCGGTCAAGGAACTTGTGGAAAACGCCATTGATGCAGGCGCGTCCCGCATTGATGTGGAAATCGAAGCGGGCGGCAGCGCGCTGATCCGCGTCACCGACGACGGGCGCGGCATGGGCCGCGAGGATTTGCTTCTGGCGGTAGAGCGCCACGCCACGTCAAAGCTCGCTGCGGGCAGCGACGGTGCGGTCGATCTCCTCAACATCGCGTACTTGGGCTTTCGCGGCGAAGCGTTGCCTTCCATCGGCGCGGCAAGCCGCCTGTCCATTGTCTCCCGGGCCGAGGGCGAGGACGAGGCGTGGCGCGTTCACGTGGAAGGGGGAGCCGTCTCCGCGCTTGAACCGGCGGCGCTCAGTCAAGGCACGCGCATCGACGTGCGCGATCTTTTTTACGCAACGCCCGCGCGGCTCAAGTTCCTGAAGTCCGAACGCGCGGAAACCATGGCCGTCTCCGAGATCGTGAAACGCCTCGCCATGGCGCACCCGGCCGCGGCCTTCACCCTGAAATCGAACGGCCGCGCGTTGCTCGACGTGGGCCGCGAAGGCGATCTGGCGGGCGACGCGCGGCTTCACCGCCTGGGCCGTGTTCTGGGCCGCGAGTTTCAAGAAAACGCCGTCGCCGTGGATGCGGAACGCGGCGGCGTGCGGCTTACGGGGTTTGCGGGTCTGCCCACGTTTAACCGCGGCAACGCCCAGCTTCAATTTTTGTTCGTGAACGGACGGCCCGTGCGCGACAAGCTTCTCATTGGCGCGGTGCGCGGCGCTTATCAGGACTTTCTTGCCCGCGACCGGCATCCGGCGGTGGCGCTTTTCGTTGATCTGGCGCCTGAAGATGTGGACGTGAATGTGCATCCCGCGAAGGCTGAGGTGCGCTTCCGCGATGCGGGCCTTGTGCGCGGGCTCATTGTCAGCGGTCTGCGCCATGCGCTGGCCGGGGCCGGGCACCGCGCATCGACAACGGTGGCGGGCGCGGCGCTGGCGAGCTTCCGCCCGCAAGGGGAGGGCGCGCGAGACTATCAAGCGCGCCCCGCGCCTCAACCGGGCATGCGCGGTTTTGCCGAGAGCTTCCATCAACCGGTCGCTTCCCCGCTGCCGGGCGCTGCCGCACGAAGCGCGCGGGTGGAAACGGATGAGCCTCTGCCCGGCGATACGTCCCTGCCGCTTGGCGTGGCGCGCGGGCAAGTGCATGAAACCTATATCGTTGCGCAAACGGAAGATGGGCTTGTCATTGTCGATCAACACGCCGCCCACGAGCGGCTTACTTACGAGCGCATGAAGGCGCAACTTGCGGAGAAGGGTGTGGCGCGCCAAGGGCTTTTGATTCCCGAGGTGGTCGAGCTTGAGCGCGACGCGGTGGCGCGCCTTGTGGAACGCGAGGCGGAGCTTGCCGAGCTTGGCCTTGTGCTCGAAGGCTTTGGCGAGGAAGCCGTCGTTGTGCGCGAAGTACCCGCGCTTCTGGGCGATGCGGACATCAAAGGCCTGGTGCGCGATCTGGCGGACGAGCTTTCGGAACTCGATGCCGCGCTTTCCCTCAAAGAGCGCCTTGAAGAAGTGTGCAGCACCATGGCGTGCCACGGGTCCGTGCGCGCGGGCCGCCGCCTCAATGCCGACGAGATGAATGCGCTCCTCCGCCAGATGGAAGCAACGCCCCATTCGGGCCAGTGCAATCACGGCCGACCCACATATGTGGAATTGAAACTCGCCGACATCGAACGGCTCTTCGGGCGGCGCTAAGCGGGCTGCAAAAACGTCACTTCCGTGTCGCCGAAGTTCCGCCGCTCAAGCTCGGTAAAGCCCTCGGGCGCCGTGAAGGCTCTATTTGTTTCCTCCACCAGCATCAGCGCCTTTGGGGCAAGCCAGCCGCCATCGCGCGCCGCAACAAGCGCCCGTTCGCCGAGGCCTTTTCCATAGGGCGGATCGCAAAAGACAAGCGTGAATGGAGCCCCGAGGTTGGCGGGCAGCGCGCCGAGCCTTATGGCGTCCCGGCGGAAGAGTTTCGTCTTTCCTTGGAGGCCAAGGGCCTCGATGTTCTCCCCGATGGCGCCACGCGCGGGCGCCGCATCGTCCACAAACAAAGAAAACCCCGCGCCACGCGACAGGGCCTCGAGTCCCATAGCGCCGCTGCCTGCAAAAAGGTCGAGCACCCGCGCGTTTTCACATCCGCCATAGCCGTGTTCAATCATGTTGAACAGGCTTTCGCGCGTGCGGTCGGTGGTGGGGCGGGTCGCGGTACCTTTCGGCGCGGTAATCGTCCGTCCCCTGAATGTTCCGCCGACAATCCTCATTGCTGCGCCCATTTGCCGCCCAGCAGCTCGCCCAGTGTTTTGGCGGGCACTTCTTGGGTGGCGCCCAAGGCAAGGCTGCCGAGTTGAAAAGGCCCATAGGAAAGCCGGATCAGGCGGTTGACCTTGAGGTCCAGCGCTTCCATCACTTTTTTAATCTCGCGGTTCTTCCCCTCGCGCAAGGAAACCGTGAGCCAACTGTTCGCGCCCTTGCGGGAGTCGAGTTTGGCGGTGATGGCGCCGTACTGAATGCCGTCAACTTCGATGCCGCTTTTAAGGCTTGCAAGCTTGCCCTCGTCCGCGCGGCCGTAAACCCGCACCCGGTAGCGCCGCACCCAGCCCGTTGCGGGAAGCTCCAGGTGCCGCGCGAGCTCGCCATCGTTTGTCAGAAGCAGCAAGCCTTCGGTGTTGAGGTCGAGCCGCCCCACCGAGATCAAACGGGGCAGCCCACGGGGAAGGGCGCCAAACACGGTAGGCCGCCCCCCGGGGTCCTTGTGGGTGGTGACGAGTCCCGCCGGCTTGTGAAAACGGAAAAGCCGCGTGCGTTCTTTACCGCCCACGCGGGCGCCGTCAACGCGAATGTCTTCCGCGCCCGTCACCTTGAAGGCGGGGGTTTCGAGCACCTTGCCGTCCACGGTCACAAGACCTTCGGCGATCAGGCGCTCGCAATCGCGGCGCGAGCCCACGCCCGCGCGCGCAAGATATTTGGCGATGCGCTCGCCGTCTTCGGGAAACTCCTCGGTCATGGCGCCCGCTCTTGCCCTAGTTGGGGGCGTCCTGCAAGGTCCGGCCATGGACGACGGGGATTACATGCAGCTCGCCCTTGAAGAAGCCGAAGCCGCCGCCGCGCGCGGCGAAGTGCCCGTGGGCGCGGTGCTTATTATGGATGGCGAGGTTACCGCGCGCGCGGGCAACCGTATCCTTGAGCTCAAGGACCCGACCGCCCATGCGGAAATGCTGGTAATGCGCGAGGCGGCCAAGGCGCTGCAAAACGAACGCCTCATGGGCGCGCAGCTTTTCGTAACATTAGAGCCCTGCGCCATGTGCGCCGCGGCCATGGCTTTCGCGCGGGTGGGGCGGCTGGTCTTTGCCGCGGACGACCCCAAGGGCGGCGCGGTGCTCCACGGGCCGAAGTTCTTCGAGCAGCCCACCTGCCATTGGCGGCCCGAGGTTGCCCGTATCGACGGCGCCCTGGCGGACCGTTCTTCTCAAATCCTCAAAGCGTTCTTTCAGGCGCGGCGCTAATCGATCATCGCTTTCAGCCGGTCGAGGTAGGCGATCCACGCTTTGCGGCCTTCCTTGGAAAGCTTCAGCGTGGTTTTGGGCTTGCGCCCGACGAAGCTCTTTTCCGCGGCAAGGTAGCCCGCTTCTTCAAGTTTGCGCAGGTGAACGGAAAGATTGCCGTCGGTGGCGCCGGTCTCGCGCTTGAGGGTGGTGAAGTCGGTGGCCGCGACCGAGCTCAGATACGCCATGATGGCAAGGCGCAAGCGCCCGTGGATAACCTCGTCGATGGCCTTGTGGTCGAACTCGGCCACGGATTATTTCGCCCGCAGCAAGATGACGCCCGGCAGCCCGGCGACCACCGCCGTTCCCGCCGCGGCAAAGAGGTAGATCTGCGGTGTTCCGAGCAGGAAGACATAGACCCCGGAAAACCCGAAGGCGAGCAGGGCAAACAGCCAGAGCCAGCGCTTGCCGGAAACGCTTGCGGTCGTCGCAAAGGCGATGCCGTAAACCCCGGTACCCACGGCGATCATGAGATCGAACACGTGAACGCCCAGGGGTTGGGTCACCTGCCGCGCGACAATGGCAAAGGCAAAGAAGGTGAGAAAAAGCCCCGCCGCCATCCACACCGCGTTTTGGGTCCGCATCGCGTGGGTCACGGTGCCGCCATCCGCCCGCGCCCGGCCGATAATCGCAAACATGCCCGCCCAGCCCGCGGCGATGGCCGCGACCCACAGGATCAGATAGCTCCAGCCCGGCTCGAACAGGGCGCCCACGGCGATGAGGTGATGGAGAAAAAGCGCCGCCGTAATCGTTGCCGCCCACCACAAAAATACGCCGCCGCCGCCAAGCGGCGCGCTTGCGCCTTTTTCCGCCATCTCGCGCATATAATCGAGATCGTCTTGAGCCGACATCGCGGTCTCCTTTCGGTGATTGCAAAGTACTTTAAAAAATAAAGTAGAGTGTTAAGCAGCCGAAGTCAAGAGGCCGCGGGATGAAGGGGTTTCCCGCGAAAGGCCTGCCCCTACGTCACCCGTGACGGGCCCCCGGCGAGGGTCTAAGATTTCGCGTGAATGACCACTGATTGACGAGCCAGCAAGCCTTTGGGAGGGGCCCCATGCATTTTGAGCATTCCGACAAAGCCAAAGAATGGATCGAACGGGTCGAGGCGTTCATGGACGCCCACATCCATCCCAACGAAGACACCTATGCCCGGCAGATGGACGCCTTCGGCGAGAACCGCTGGCAGGTGCCGCAGATCATCGAGGACTTGAAAGTCAAAGCGAAGGAAGCGGGCCTTTGGAACATGTTTCTGCCCGAGGGCGAGGGCGGCGCGGGGCTTACGAACCTTGAATACGCCCCGCTCGCCGAGATCATGGGCAGGGTCGGCTTTGCGTCCGAGGTCTTCAATTGCTCGGCCCCCGACACGGGCAACATGGAAGTGCTCGCGCGCTACGGAACGCCCGGACAGCAAGAGAAATGGATGCGGCCTTTGCTTGACGGTGAGATACGCTCCGCCTTTTTGATGACCGAACCGGCGGTCGCGTCTTCCGACGCCACCAACATCGAGACCAGCATCAAGCGCGACGGCGATTCCTACGTCATCAACGGCCGCAAGTGGTGGTCGAGCGGGGTGGGGGACCCGCGCTGCAAGATTTACATCGTCATGGGCAAGACCGATCCGGAGGCGCCCACCTATACTCAGCAAAGCCAGATCCTTGTCCCCTCCGATACGCCGGGCATCAAGGTGTTGCGCATGTTGCCCGTCTTTGGGTTCGACGATGCGCCCCACGGCCATGCGGAAGTGCTGCTGGAAAACGTCCGCGTTCCGGCCGAGAACATCATTCTGGGCGAAGGGCGCGGCTTTGAAATCGCCCAAGGGCGCCTTGGCCCGGGCCGTATCCATCACTGTATGCGCACCATCGGCTCGGCGGAGCGCGCGCTCGATAAAATGTGCAAGCGCCTGCTCACCCGTGAGGCGTTCGGCAAGAAACTCTTTGAGCATTCCGTATGGGAACAGCGTGTGGCCGAAGCGCGGGTCGAGATTGAAATGTGCCGGCTTCTAACCTTCAAGGCCGCCTATATGATGGACACGGTGGGTAACAAGGTGGCGCGTAAAGAAATCGCCATGATCAAGGTGGCGGCGCCCAAAATGGCGCTCAAGGTCATTGACGACGCCATTCAGGCCCATGGCGGCGGCGGCGTGACCACGGATTTCGGGCTCGCCAAAGCCTATGCGGGCATACGCACCTTGCGGCTCGCCGATGGCCCGGATGAGGTACACAACCGCACCATCGCGCGCATGGAATTCAAGCGCCACATGGAAGAACTGGCCCAAGCGGGCAAGTAACGGTTTCACCAGTTTCGGGAAAGCGCCGGGCCCGCGTACGGGTCAGGCGCTTTTCTTATGAAACGCGCCCGCGAGCGGCAAGGTGAAGGTGACAGTGGTGCCTTCGCCCTCGACGCTTTCGATGGCGAACTTGCCGCCGTGAAGCTCGACAAAGGATTTGACGAGCGCAAGGCCGAGGCCCGTTCCGGTTTGCGCCTGGCTGGCGTTGGTCATGGCTTGCTCGAAGGGTTTGGCAAGCCTCGGGATCGCGTGGGCCGGGATACCGCAGCCCGTATCGTTGACGCGCACGAAGACGCTCTCGCCCAGGGTCTTTGCGGTTACCGAAACCTTGCCGCCGTCTTCGCTGAACTTGATAGCGTTGGAGAGCAGGTTGAGAAAGATCTGCTTGAGCGCCCGTTCATCGGCGGGCACGTCGGGCAGCCCGTCCTCGGTGGACCACTCAAGAGTGACGCCGTTTGTGCGGGCCCGTGTTTCGACAATGCGCAGGCAGCTTTCGATCATGCCGCTAAGGTCGATGTCTTCGAGGAAGAGCTCGTATTTGCCGGCCTCGATCTTCGACATGTCCAGAATGTCGTTGATCAGCTCGAGCAAGTACTGCCCGCTTTCGTGGATGAGCTGGACGTATTCGCTGTACTGGTCGGACCCCACCGGCCCGAACATTTCCTCGCGCATGATGTCGGAAAAGCCGATCACCGCATTGAGCGGCGTCCGCAGCTCATGGCTCATATTGGCAAGGAACTTCGATTTTGTGAGGTTTGCGGCCTCGGCCCGTTCGCGCGCGTGGCGGAGGCCTTCCTCATACTGGCGGCGCTCGGTGATGTCGCGGGCAACGATGATGAGTTCGGAAAGTTTGCCCGCCTCATCCATGATGGCGCGTACGCCCGCTTCAAGCCAGACCGTATGCCCGTACTTGTGCGCGCCGTGGAACGTCACCCTTTGCGCCTCCGTGCCCTTCAGCGCATTCTGATAGACGTAGTTGAGGGCGGCATGATCGGAGGGCTCAACGAACCGCAAGATGGCCTTGCCCGTGATTTCCTGGGGCGAATACCCCAAGGTCGATTTGCAGGCCGGTGAGGCGAAGGTGCAGCACCCCGAAGCGTTCACCCGCAAGATGACGTCCGACGCCTCGTCGGCGAGCATCCGGTACTCGCTTTCGCTTTTTCGTAAAGCTGCTTCGGCTTCGGCCTGAGCGGTCACGTCCTGGCAAATGCCGATCAGGGCCACCACATCGCCGTTGAGGTCGCGCTCGACATAGCAGTGTTGAATGATGTGGCGGTATTCGCCGTCGCTCGCCAGCTTTCGCGTCGGCACCGTGAACGATTTGGGGTTCTCAAGACAATCCAGAAGGCAATCCCGGAAGGCGTCGCGATCATCGGGATGGGTGAGGTTAAGTGCCCATTCAAGATCGAACGGTTTGTCGGACGGCTCGTACCCGAGAATGCGGTACATGCTCGCCGTCCATTCAGGCTCGCCCCCCTTCATGATCCAGCGCCACGAGCCAATCTTTGCGCGCGCTTCGGCCTCGGCAATGCGGGCATGAAGAAGCCTCAGGTGCTCGACCTCGCGCATGTTAATGCACGAACAGCCCGGCAGGCGCGGGTCATCGACGCGGCTTGCGTGAGCTTCATACCAGCCGCAGCTGCCGTCCCGGCGCCGCGCGCGGAACTGAACCGGATCTTTATCGCTGAGTTCCAGATAGCGCTCCCACTCCGCGGCAAGCATGGCGAGATCGTCAGGGTGAATGAACTCGGTAAAACTGCGGCCGATGGCTTCTTCGGGCTTATAGCCAAGCAAGCCGACCGAAGACGGCGAAGCGTAGAGGATCGTGGTGTCCTCGGCGCAGAGAAGGGTGAGGTCGTCTTGCGCGGCGAGCAGAAGCCGCTCAAGCTCGCCGTCCGCGAAGTCTTTGGCCGCAAAGTCTTGGGCCACAAGCGCGGAAGGGCCCGGCGCGCCGCCGCCCGGCCGGGGACCGTCGTCACTCATACTCAAACTCCCTCGGCCGTTGTCTTCGCCTCAAGGGGCAGTCTCGTATGGTTGGCTTAATGGGCCCTTGACGGGGCAATGATCAGTTTACGGAAATGCCGCCAATTGGGCTTAAGGCTAAGAGTTCGTTACGCGGTTGCACCGGCCTTTTCCGCAAACCCCCAGGCGGCATCGGCGAGCGGTCCAACGAGGTCGGCCATGGCGGCGGCGTGTTCGTTGGAGGCGGTGCCGTCACGCACCCGGCCTACGATCCCTTGAAGGATTCCCGCAAGACGGAAGAAGTTATAAGCGGAATAGAAGTCGATGTTTTCAATCCCGTTGCGGCCGGTGCGGCGGCAATAGGCGGCGATATATTCGTCTTCCGACGGAATGCCGAGCGCGGCCAAGTCCGCGCCCATCAAGGACCCGCTTGAGGTACCTTGCACCGGCATACGCCATTGCATCAGTTGATAAGTGAAATCCCCCAAGGGATGGCCGAGGGTCGAAAGCTCCCAATCGAGCACCGCCAGGACGCGGGGCTCGGTGGGATGCAAGATCATATTGTCGAGGCGATAGTCGCCATGGACGATCGTGGTGGTGTCGTCTTCGGGAATGTTGAGCGGCAGCCATTCGATGAGCTTGTTCATGGAGGGAATGTTTTGGGTCTCGGAAAGCTGGTACTGCTTGGTCCAGCGCGAGATTTGCCGCGCGAAGTAATTGCCCGGCTTGCCGAAATCCTCGAGCCCCGACGCCTTGTAGTCGATCATGTGGAGCCTGGCGAGAGTCTCATTCATGGCGTCGTAGATGGCGGCGCGTTCTTCGGGGTTTGAGTCCGGCAGCGTGCCGTCCCACAGAATGCGGCCCTCGACGCAATCCATGATGTAAAACATGGTGCCGATCACATCATCGTCTTTACACAGACAATAGGTGCGCGCGACGGGAAAGCCCGTGCCGTAAAGCGCGGTGATCACCCGGTATTCGCGGTCAACCATGTGAGCGGACTTGAGCAGCTTGCCCGGCGGCTTGCGGCGCAGCACATATTTCTTCTTGGGCGTTACGAGCTGGTAGGTGGGGTTCGATTGCCCGCCTTTGAACTGGCGCACTTCGAGAGGGCCTTCAAAGCCCTCCACATGCGCGTCCATATAGTCAGCAAGCCGCGCCTCGTCGAATTTGTGGGTCTCGGCGACCTCCTTGGTGCCGGTGAACTGTTCCTGCCGGTTTGGTTCCGCCGTCTCTTCCGTCATGGGGCCCCTCGCGCGTTTGTTCGTGTCAGTCTAGGGACGGCGCGGCTTCCCGTTCAAGGGCGCGCCAGCCGATATCGCGGCGGCAGAACCCGCCGGGCCAGTTGATATGATCCACCGCTTGATAGGCGGTCTCAATCGCTTCCGTAACGGACGCCCCCCGCGCCGTGACATTGAGCACGCGGCCGCCGGTGGCGACCAGCTTGCCGTCTTTGGTGCCGGTGCCAGCATGAAAGACGACCGCGCCCGTTTGATCCGTCGCTTCCTTGACACCCTCGATCACCGTGCCTTTTTCGTAAGAGCCTGGATAGCCATTGGACGCCATCACCACCGTCACCGCGGCGTCATCGGTCCAATCGAGCGCGGTGGCCGACAGCTCGCCCTTGGCGATCTCGAGCAGCACCGGCACCAGGTCGGAAGTCAAACGTGGCATCATGACCTGGGTTTCAGGATCGCCGAAGCGCGCATTGTATTCGATCAGCTTCGGCCCTTCATCTGTAATCATCAGCCCTGCATAGAGGACGCCGCGATAGGGGATACCCGCATCGGCAAGCCCGCGCACCGTGGGCTCGATGATCCGGGTCATGGTGGCCGCAATCATCTCCTCCGTCATGACCGGGGCAGGGGAGTAAGCGCCCATGCCGCCCGTGTTGGGGCCCACATCGCCTTCGCCCACACGCTTGTGGTCTTGCGCGGTGGCAAGCGGCAAGATGCCCGCGCCGTCGGTAAGGGCAAAGAAGCTCGCCTCCTCGCCTTCCATGAATTCCTCAATCACGATGGAAGCGCCCGCCTCGCCGAACTTGCCGCCGAACATCTCGTCCACGGCGGCTTTGGCTTCGTCAAGGGTTTCGGCAATGATGACGCCCTTGCCTGCCGCGATGCCATCGGCCTTGATGACAATGGGCATCTTCTGTGTACGGAGATAGTCCTTGGCCGCCTCGGCGTCCGAAAATTGCTCGTACGCGGCGGTGGAAATCTCCATCTTGCGGCAAAGCTCTTTGGTGAAGGCTTTCGAGCCTTCAAGCTGCGCCGCCACCTTGGAAGGCCCGAAGGTGAGGAACCCTTCCGCTTCGAGCCGGTCGGCGAGGCCTTCGATCAGCGGCTGTTCGGGTCCTATTACTACAAGCCCCGCGTCCTCCGCGCGGGCAAGCGCCACCACCGCGTCATGGTCGCTGGGGTCGAGGGGCACGCACGCGGCCACCTCCGCCATGCCCGCATTGCCGGGCGCGCAGATGAGGCGGGTCACAAGCGGGCTTTGCGCGATTTTCCAGGCCAGCGCGTGCTCGCGGCCCCCGGAGCCGATGACAAGAATGTTCATGTGCTTTCTTTGCCCTCACCGCTGCGCTAGGTTTCGCCTTTCCTAGCACGCCCCGCCACCGATTCGGAACCAGCGCCCGCGCCCATGGCCCAAGAGGACGATCCCGCAGAAGGCAATCTGCCCGAGTACTCGGTCTCCGAGATCAGCCAGGCGGTCAAGCGCACGGTGGAGGGGGCCTTTCCCTTCGTGCGCGTGCGGGGGGAGATGAGCCGGGTCAGCCGCCCGCGCTCGGGTCATATTTATGTGGACCTCAAGGACGACCGCGCGGTGCTCGGCGCGGTGATCTGGAAGGGCACGGTCTCCAAACTGCGCATCGAGCCCGAAGAAGGGCTTGAGGTAATCGCCACCGGGCGGCTCACTACCTATCCCGGCCAGTCGAAATATCAGCTCGTGATCGAACAGCTCGAGGTGGCCGGGCTCGGCGCGCTCATGGCGCAGCTTGAAAAGCGCAAGAAGCAACTCGCCGCCGAAGGCCTCTTTGACGAGGCCCGCAAAAAGCCGCTGCCTTATCTGCCCGAGGTCATAGGCGTGGTAACCTCGCCCAGCGGTGCCGTGATCCGCGATATTCTCCACCGCCTGGCCGACCGCTTCCCCCGCCACGTGATCCTGTGGCCCGTCGCCGTGCAGGGCGAAGGCGCCAAGGAACAAATCGCCGCCGCCATCGAAGGCTTCAACAAGCTCGAAGAAGGCAGCTCCGTGCCCCGCCCGGATGTGCTGATCGTTGCGCGCGGCGGCGGCTCGGTGGAAGACCTTTGGGCCTTCAACGAAGAAATCGTGGTGCGCGCCGCGGCGGCGAGCGCAATCCCGCTCATCTCGGCCGTGGGGCATGAGACCGACACCACGCTGATCGACTTTTCCGCCGACAAGCGCGCGCCCACGCCCACGGGCGCGGCGGAAATGGCGGTGCCCGTGCGTGCGGACTTGATCGCCGACGTGCTTGGCTTCGAAGGCCGCCTTGTGGGCGGTATGGAACGGCTCAGCGAGGGGCGGCGGCAAGAGCTTGCGCATTTGGCGCGCGCGCTGCCCCGGGCCGACGCGATCCTCGGCACCGCGCAACAGGCGCTTGACCTCGCAAGCGAACGTCTTGCGGGGGCGCTACGCGTGGGGCTTAGCGATACCCGCGCGCGCTATCGCGAAAGCGCGGCGCGCATG
>JANQLJ010000065.1 GCA_028280665.1 Alphaproteobacteria bacterium | reverse complement strand
TGCCCGGCGTGACGGTGGAGGCGGCGACCGCGAACCTTTCAGCCTATGAGCATTACCTTCAGGCGCGCCCCTTCTTTTTGGCGCGGACAAACTATGGCGCCGCCGAGCGGCATCTGGCCCAAGCGGTGGAGCTGGACCCGGAATTTGCCGAGGCGTGGGAAATGCGCGCGGCGGTCCAATTGCTCAACGCGGTCGCCACCGGGGGCGAACCGGACCCGGATGTTTCTTCGGGCATCGAAGAATCACTTCAGTTGGCGGCCACCTTTGCCGAAACGGCGCTCGGCCTGAACCCGCAAAGTTCCCTCGCCATCACCGTGCGCACCTTCTTGAGAAATCCGCTGTTCCCGGGACTCACGGAGGAGGCGTTTGATGCGGGAACCTTGCATCGCGCCGTCGAAGGTTACAGCCACGCGCTGGAGATCGACCCTCACAACGCGACCGCCCATAACTGGCGCGGGATAACCTACCGCTCTATTGGATACCTTGAAGGGGCCCTTGCGGACTTCACGCGATGCGTGGAGATCGAACCGCTTTACGCGCCTTGTCACATCAATATGGTGATCGGCCATGCCGCGCTAGGGGATGATGAAGCGGCTCTCCACGTTATGGCCGAAGTCTGGAACATGGGCGTGACGGATCAAGTTCATTTCGGGGTGCTGGCGCGCTTGGGCCGGCGCGAGCTGTTCCTCAACAAAGCGGCTGAGTTTGCCGGTACCGATGCTCCCTGGGGCCGGCACGAGGTTCTTTATGAAATCTACCGCAATCCGGAGGGCGACTTCGATCACCTTATCCCCGCGATTGCCGAATGGGCCGAGGCTCAAGGGTGGGGGGGCCAGTACTTCGCGACTCCTGATGTGGTCATCGGCAACTACGGGGCGGTATCCGAATTTATTCTTACGCCCTGGCAACCGGAACTTGCGGGCTTTCGCGCGAGCCCCGAATTTCAAGATTATCTGAACCGGATGGGGCTGCCCGATTATTGGCGCGCCCACGGCTTTCCCTCCCAATGCCGGGAACGGGATGACGGCTTGATCGCGTGTGACTAGGATTCACCTATGACCAAATTCATTCCCGGGCTCGAGCTTTCCAAAGGCTATTACCGCGACGTGGTGGGGCCGCTTTTGGCGGAACATTACCCGCAGCTCAATCATGCCGCGGCGCTCGCGGGGGGCGGCTCGGACGTGCTCGGTTTCGATACCGAAGCCTCCATGGATCACGATTGGGGCCCGCGGATGCAGCTTTTCCTGCCCGACGGCAGTGGCGGCGATCTCAAGCGGGAAATCGAAGACTTCCTCAGGATGAATCTTCCCTTCACCTATTGCGGCTTTTCCACCCATTTCTATTCCAAGCCGAACGAAAAACAGGTCAAGTTGATGCAGGAGACCGACACCCATCCGGTCAATCACTTGATCGAAGTCACCGAGCCAAAACGGTTCGTCAAGCGGCGCATCGGGCTCGATGCTTCCCGCCTGCTCACCGAACGGGAATGGCTCAGCATCTCGCAAAACCGCTTTCTCGAAGCGGTGGCGGGCAAGGTGTTCCATGACGAGGTAGGGCTGGGTGCCATCCGTAAACGGATCGAATGGTACCCGCGCGAGATTTGGATTTTCCTCATGGGCTGCGTGTGGTGGCGCTTCCGCCGGTGGGAGCGCGCCATGGGTCATTCCGGCGTTTTCGGCGACGATCTGGGTGCGACGGTGCTGGCCGCGCGGATCACGCGCGACATCATGCGGCTTTCCTTTCTGATGGAACGTCAGTATGCGCCTTATTCGAAGTGGTTTGGCCCGTCGTTCGCGCGGCTTCCGTGCGCCTCCATCCTAAGCCCGCACCTCGATGCCTTCGTCCATGCGGAACGGTGGCAGACGCGGGATGAAGCCTACGCAAAAGTCATCGCCACCATGATCGAAATGCATAATGCCCTGGAGATCACTTTTGTGAAGGAAGCGCAAGTCAAGCAGGTAGGCAAGCGGCCATTCCGCATCATTCATTCCGACAAGATTGCGCGCGCACTGTTCCGCTATGTGGAATCGCCCTACCTGAGCGGGCTCTTCCACCGCGGCATCACCGGGAACATCGATCTCATCACCGACAATATCGACGTGGCCTTGTCCGCGAGCCTTGACGGCAAAATTCTTGAGATGTTCGAACCGCAAGAAGGCCAAGAAGTGCAATCGCCTGAGCCGGGCGGTTGACCGCTTTCATTAAAGCTCCGCGGGAAGCTCTTCCGGCCGCACAGTGGCGAGGGACCCCTTTTCCAGCCAGTTGAGAAAGCGCAGCTCGTACCGGTCCCGCGAAACCGACCCGTAAAGCGCCTGGCTTTCTTGCGACAAACCCTCCTGCCACTGATTATTCGTGCCTTTGTTGAAAAAGCCTTTGTTGCTGATCCAGGTATCGTGATCGGTGTCGGGGGCGGTGAGGTCCGCATTGGCTTTCATTTCCTTGAAGGTCGCGGCCTTGACGAGCATGGGCCATTTTTCCTCCGGCACCTCGATGCCGAGCGCCGCGGCCAGCCGGCGCATCTCGCCTTCAAGGTCGGCTTTAAGGTCCGCATAGTGAAGAAAATGAATGTTGGGAAGGTGCCGGTAGCGCCAGAAGGTTTGCGCATGGCGGAAGTGGGACCAGAAGGGCATTCCGTCTTCTTCCCAGTCGTTGGTGCCTTGCGTCATCCAGACCTTGAAGCGCTCGTTGATGTCATCCGACGGCGGCGGGGGAATCTCCGGCAGCGGCTCGCCATTGGTAAGAAGAAGCTCGGCGATCTTTTCCATGTTCATGTTGGTGATGTGATGCTGCATGGACATGAAGACATCGCGCGGGTCCCGCCCGCAAAAGACGTATTCCACGTCATCGCGGTAAGGCAGCCCGTCCAGCGGCGTGTGGGTCTTGATAAAGCGCCGGTGGGTTTGCGCGTCATATGCGGCGAACACCTTGTCCTTTTTACTCAGGCGCATATCGAGCCAGCGGGACAGCTCCGAAAGGCGCGCCGGCAGCCCCGGCGTCTGAAAGATCAAGAGCGCGCAAATCATCTGCGTCCAGGTGGTGCCCGCCTTGTAAGAGGTGCAAATCAGAATGTCGTCAGGGCGGAACTCAAACCCCTCCCACCGGGCGCTGTCGAAAATGAAGGACTCGTAGCGGTGCTCGATGGCGGGCGTTTCAGCCATTTATTGTCTCCCTTGGAATCTGCGGCGCGCGCATGACAGCGCAAATTCCGCGCTCTTGCAATCGGGGGGCCTTGCAATCAGGTAACCTGGGGCGCACATTTCCCCCGGTGCCAGATGGCCGGATGGCCGCGCATCTTCTTCGGAAGGTGTGAGGAAAGTCCGGGCTCCACGGAAACACGGTGCCGGGTAACCCCCGGCGGGAGCGATCCCAGGGAAAGTGCCACAGAAAGCAAACCGCCCTGCTTCGCGCGGGGCGCTACGCAGGGCGAGCCCTGCATAGTGACCAAGGCTTCGCAGGGCCTGCCCTGCGAAGCTTCAGCGAAGCAGGGTAAGGGTGAAAGGGTGCGGTAAGAGCGCACCGCGTTTCTGGCAACAGGAACGGTCACGGCAAACCCCACCGGGAGCAAGACCAAGTAGGGATCCGATTGTGCTTCGTTTCCGAAGCCGAGATCCGGGTGTGTCGCGTGAGGCGGCTGGCGACAGCCGTCCCAGATGAATGGCCATCACTCCTTTGCGGGAGAACAGAACCCGGCTTACAGGCCATCTGGCGCCTTTACTTTCATGTTGTCATTCCGGGGCCGAGCGAAGTGAGGAGCCCGGAATCTCGCGCAGCGAGTCGTGGAGCAAGATTCCGGGTCTAACATTCGCAGCCAAGGACTTTGTCCTTGGGCTCATGTAACGTCCGGAATGACACCTTCTATCGACATTACCCGGCTCTGGGCGATCCAGTTACATCCCCTGCTTTTCCTGCGATCATCCGCTCCCTGACGATCTTTCCTTTGACGAAACCCCTTCCACCGCCCGTGCGTTGTGTTCCGCCACCTCGCGGATGATGGCGCGGAGGCGCAGGCGGCCCAAGATGTCGTTGGAAAGAATAATACCTTTTTCCGCAAGGGATGTGGCGTCCACGGCGCTGGTGCCCGCGGGCAGGCGGGCAAAAAAGTTTTCAACGTCCCGCGCGGCGAGGGCGTTCGCCGCCTCTACAAAGCGCTTGAGCTCAGCAACGCGGTAGCCAATCTCTTCGTTAAAGCCCGCATCGTTCAGTTGCCCCCAAAGGCCGACGATATCGGCATCCTGGCGGGACATGGTGCCGCCCGCGGCGATGGAGACGAGCCCGATGCGGTCCATCTCTTCGATTTCTTTGAGCCCAACGCCGGTCGTCTCCGCCACTTCGGAAAGCGCCACCGGCTGGCGGGACTGTTCGTCCCCAAAGCGCGCGGACAGCAGAAACTCAAGTCCCAGGAGCGAGGGCAATTGCTCGGCGTCCAGTTCGCCGCCATCGAGCACGTCCTTGATTTTGGCAAGGGGCAGGAAGCGCTCATGCTGGAGCTTTTTGATCAGCGCGATGCGCACCGCGTGGCTGTCGTCATAAACCGCCACATTACGCTTGGGGCGCTCGGGTTCGGCGAGCAGCCCCTCGCGAATGTAGTAGCGGATGGTTTCGCGCCCGACGCCCGTACGCGCCTCGAGCTCTTTCATTTTCATCGGGCTTCGCCCTTTGGCATCTTCATCGCTTACGTCTTCGCGTGCAGCACCACGGGCAGCTTCAGGTATCCCATCACGAAGTTGGATTGAAGCCGTTCGGGCTCGCCCACTACTTCCACAAACTCAAAGCGGTTCAAGATCTCTTCCCACAGGATCTTGAGCTGCATTTCCGCCAGCCGGTTGCCCATGCAGCGGTGAATGCCGAAACCGAAAGCGATGTGGTGGCGCGCTTTCTCCCGGTCGATCAGGAACTCGTTCGCGCGGTCGATCTCGGTCTCGTCGCGGTTGCCGGAGATGTACCACATCACCACCTTGTCGCCTTTCTTGATGGCCTTGCCGCCAAGCTCGATATCCTGGGTCGCGCGGCGGCGCATGTGGGCCAGCGGCGTTTGCCAGCGGATGATTTCGGAAACCATATTGGGAATGACGCCTGGGTCACTGCGCAGCTTGTCATATTGTTCCGGGTGCTGATTAAGGGCGAGCACGCCGCCGGAAATGGAATTCCGCGTGGTGTCGTTGCCGCCCACGATCAACAAGATGAGATTGCCCAGGTACTCAAGCGGGTCCTTCACCATTTCCTTGGTTTCGGGATTGTTGGCAAGCAGGGAGACGAAATCCATGCGCGGGCTTTCGCCCTGGCCCTGGCGCTCGTTCCACAACTTGGCGAAGTAGTCATAGCATTCCCAGAGAATGCGCCGCCGCTCTTCATCTTCAATGTAGTTGTTGCCCACCTGGTCCGAGGAGGTCGCCGTGTCGGACCAATAGGTCAACAGGTGGCGGTCTTCGAAGGGAAAATCGAACAGGGTCGCCAGCATTTGCGTCGTAAGTTCAATGGAAACCTTGTCCACCCAGTTGAACTCCTCGCCCACGGGCAGGCTGTCCAGAATGTTGCACACCCGCTTGCGGATCAGCCCTTCAAGGGCGTTGAGATTTGCGGGCGCCACCGTGGGCGCGACGATCTTGCGTTGAAGGTCGTGCTTGGGCGGGTCCATGGCAATGAACATGGGCAGGGTGAAATCTTCCGGCGGGTCGCCGATCACGATGGCGGGCTCGGACGAATAGACCGGATGGTTGGTGTCCACCGCCATGATGTCCTTGAACTTGGTGATGCTCCAAAAGCGCCCGAACTCTTCATTCTCGGTGAGGTGAACGGGATCTTCCTTACGCAGACGTTCGAAATAGGCCCAGTGCTTTTGATGCTGAAAGAGCCGCCCGTTGCTCACGTCCAGCTCTTCGATGGGCATGGAGTAGGCGTCGGGCAAATCGGCGGGGTCGAAAGTTTCGGCGACACTCATGTCGGGTCTCCTTGGGTCTCCCAGAGTGGGGTCCATGGTGGGGCGTAAAGTACGTAGCACGACTACGCACTTTACAGCTTGCGGCCAAGGGGCGGGCGAGTCAAGCAGCGGAATTTAACCGGGGCTTAACCAAAAGGGGTCGATCTGGGACGGCGGGTGAGGTGCGGCCGTTTCGCGCTAACAGGCTGTAAAGACAGATTAACGCGGCGGCCTTCAAAGCCGCAGATTTCTTGGCGTTTTCGGTGCAATTTCGTTGACGCCCATAATATCCCATGTTATCCCATGATCTTCCACTTCAGTCCCGTCCGGGTCAGGCGGGGCGGTCCAGCGGGGTCACCCTCGCCAGTTTGGCGTATCCCCAAAAGGACGATCGGTTTTTCTTGGCAGCCCCGCGGTGGGACGCGGGCTGTGTCATGGGGAGGGAGCTGTGCCGCGGCAATGGGCACATCGGGACACCGGGGTCAGACCGCAAGCGCTCTCTGAAAATGGAGAGCGCTAATGCGGCCGTTCCTCTCCACCTATACCAACAAGGTCGATGCCAAGGGGCGCATTTCCGTGCCCGCGCGCTTTCGCCAGGTGGCGGCGGAAGGCGATTTTCCCGGCGTGGTGATTTTCCCGTCGTTCACCGCGCCGTGCCTTGAGGGCGTCACCATGGCGCGCATGGAAGAGCTCGCCGAGATGATCGACGCGGAGTTCGAACCATTTGACGAAACCTACGGCGCCTTCGCCCATTCCATTCTTGCCGATGCGTATGAGCTGACCTTCGACGGCGAGGGGCGCGTGCTCTTTCCCGAAGAGCTGCTCGACCATGCCCATATCGGCGAACACGCAACCTTTGTCGGCCTTGGCAAGCGCTTTCAAATCTGGGAGCCGTCGATCTATGCGCGGCAGCGCGAGGAAGCGCGGGGGCTTGCATCAGAGCGGCGCGCCCTCTTGCGCGGCAAAGCACGCTCCATCATTCCCGAGAGTCCCAAGATTCCCGAGGGCGATGAATGAACGCCGCCCACACCCCCGTCATGCTCCAGGAAGTTCTCGAAGCGCTCGCCCCGCAAGACGGCGAGCGTTTTATCGACGGAACCTTTGGCGCGGGCGGTTATGCGCGCGGGCTTCTGGAAGCTGCTGAATGCAGCGTGCTCGGTATCGACCGCGACCCGGCGGCGATTGCGCGCGGGGAAGCAATGGCCGGCGCCTATGATGGCCGTCTGCAAATGGCGCGGGGGACTTTCGGCGATCTCGACGGGATCGCGGATGCTCTGGGCTTTGCGCCGGTGAACGGGATTGCGCTCGACCTTGGCGTTTCGTCCATGCAACTGGATGAAGCTGCGCGCGGGTTTTCCTTCCGCCATGACGGCCCACTTGACATGCGCATGGGGGGCGAAGCGCAAGGCGGGCCGACCGCCGCCGATATTGTCAATGAAACCACTGTTACAGATCTCGTCCGTATTCTGAAGGATTATGGGGAGGAACGCCGCGCGCGGACGGTGGCCCAAGCCATCGATGCGGCGCGGGAAGCTGCGCCCATCACCCGCACGCGCCAACTTGCGGAGATTGTCGAGCGCGCGATCGGCTCGCGCGGCAAGCCTGAGCGCATTCACCCCGCCACCCGCACGTTTCAAGCCTTGCGCATTGCAGTCAATGACGAGCTGGGCGAGCTTGAGTGCGGGCTGGTGGCCGCCGAGCGCGCCTTGGCCGCGGACGGCCGCCTGGCGGTGGTCTCCTTTCATTCTCTGGAAGACCGGCTGGTCAAACAATTCCTCACCCAGCGCAGCGGTGCGCGCCCGCATCCCTCGCGCCACGTGCCCGACATGCCCCAAGGCCCCGCGCCCACCTTCGAGATCGGCTCCCGCGGCGCCAAATCCCCGCGCGAGGATGAGACCCGGCAAAACCCACGCGCCCGTTCGGCGCGGCTGCGGGCGGCCCGGCGCACGGCGGCGCCGGTGTGGGAGGTGCGGCCATGACCAGTCTTCTCAACTATGGTCTCGTCGCCGTTTTGTTCGTGGCCTGGATCGGGCTTTTCACGGTCAAGGACATGGCGCGCGATACGGCGGCGGAGGCCGAAGAACTTGAACGGCGCATTGCCCTTGAAGACGCGCGCCTCGGTGAGTTGATGACCGACTGGGCCATCCGTAACGAGCCCGCTTACCTGCAGCGGCTGGCGCAACTTCATCTTGGTCTTCAAGCGACCCACCCAAGCCAGATCGTCACCATGAGTGCCTTGCCGCCTGTTCCCCTGGACGAGCGCGAGGACCCATCGCCCGGCACGTTCTTTGCCGCCGCGCGCAATTACCGCCCGTTGCCGCAAGCGCGCCGCACTGATCCTTATACGAATCCTTTTGCGAACATGCCGCGGCCCGTGCCGCGCCCTTCACCGCATCCTATGCCGCGTCCTGACGAGGGGAGGTGAGGGCCATGGCGCAGAGCACACACATTCCCTCGAAATCCCGCTGGGCCGGACGCGGCGAAGAACTTTTTGAAGACCGCGCGCTTTCCCGCGCGCGCATGCGGCTCGGTCTTCTTACCATGTGCATCTTTGCCGCGTTCACGTCCGTGGGCTTGCGCCTTGCGGACATCTCCATCGCCGCGCGGGCCAATCTGGAACAGCCCGAGGTCACGGTGGTCGAACGCGCGCGCCACCGGGCGGAGCTTGTTGACCGGCGCGGCAATTTGCTCGCGCGCAATGTGGAGATTGTCTCCCTCGGCGCGGACCCGCGCAATGTATGGGATCCGGTTGATACCGCACATCAAATCCTTTCCTATCTTCCGCAGACGGATGAAGACACGCTCGTGCGCCGGCTTTCCTCCGCGCGTCACTTTGTCTGGCTCGAACGGCGCATCACCCCGCAGCAACACTATGACATTCACAGCCTCGGCCTTGGCGGCATGCGGTTCGTCGAGGAACAGCGGCGCGTCTATCCCCACCGCAACATGCTGGCGCACCTGGTGGGCTATGCAAATGTGGACGGCGAGGGGCTGAGCGGGCTTGAGCTTGGGTTCAACGAGACCCTGCAACGGGAAGAAGGGCCGGTTGCTCTTTCCATTGACATCCGCGTGCAGCACGCCTTGCGCGACGAGCTTGCCGCCGCCATGGCGGAGTTTCGTGCGCTTGCCGCGGCGGGTGTCGTCATGAATGTCAACACGGGCGAGGTTCTGGCGCTGGTGTCGCTCCCGGATTTCGACCCTCACGACCCGGCGGCGGGCGGCAGCGACGCAAGGCTCAACCAGATCACCGGCGGGGTTTACGAGCTTGGCTCGGTGGTGAAACCGCTCACCATCGCCCAGGCCCTTGAGCTTGATCTCATCGCGCCGGAAATGATGTTCGACGTAAGCCAGCCCTTGCGTGTCGCGGGCCATCCCATTCGCGACCTTCACCGCATTCGCGAGCCCATTCCCATGCGCGATGTGCTGGGCCAGTCCTCGAACATCGGCACGGCACAGATTGCCGCCCTAATCGGACGGGACCAGCAGCGGGATTTCTTGCAGGAGATCGGCTTTCTCGACCGGCAAGCCATCGATATGCCCGGCGCCGCGCGCCCGCTGGTGCCGCAAAACTGGGGGCCGCTCGAAACCGCGACGATTTCGTTCGGACACGGATTATCCGTGACCCCGCTTCATCTTACGGCGGGGATTGCCGCACTTGTGAACGGCGGCTACCTGGTTGAACCTACATTTGCGCCGCACGAAGAAGGGGCGAGGGTCCCCCGCCGGCGGGTCATCAGCGAAGCAACTTCGGCGCGGATGCGCGCGCTCATGCGTTATACGGTGACCGACGGCACCGGCGGAAACGCCGACGTGCCGGGCTACGAGGTCGCGGGCAAGACCGGCACGTCGGAAAAGCCCGCGCCCGGCGGCGGCTATGACCGCGACCGGCTGCTTTCATCTTTTGTGGGCGTGTTCCCCGCGTCGGACCCCGAGATCATCGTCTTCGCCATGCTCGACGAGCCGCAGGGAACCGACGAGACGTTCAACTACGCCACCGGCGGCTGGACCGTCGCGCCTGCGGTGGGCCGTGTCATCGAACGCATCGCACCGCTCGTGGGCGTCATGCCCGTTGACATGGAAGCGCGCTCCGCCACCGCCGCGGAAAACCAACAATTCGCCACGCTCTCGCCGCAATAGAGGGGCTTATGACGCGCCATGCGGCTTAATGATCTTGTGGGCGGAATTGAAGGGATGGAGACCAGGACGGACCTTGTCGGCGTTGCCGACATCAAGGGCCTGTCCGCGGACAGCCGGGAGATCGAACCCGGCTTTGTCTTTGTCGCGATCCCGGGCACGCGCGCCGATGGTGCGGAGTTCATTCCGGCGGCACTAGAAAACGGTGCGGCGGCCATCGTTGTCGCACCGGACGTGGGCGAGTTGCCCGATGTGAACGTCCCCGTCCTGACCGCGCAAAACCCACGCGCGGCGCTCGCGCACATGGCCGCCCGGATTTTTCCCGCTCAGCCCGAAGTGATCTGCGCCATCACCGGCACCAACGGCAAAACCTCCATCGCCGCTTTCCTGCGGCAGATCTGGCAGCACGAAGGCCGCAAGGCCGCGAGCATCGGCACGCTCGGCGTGGTCACGGACGGGGGCGTAACGCCGCTAGCTCATACCACGCCTGATCCCTTGACCCTTCACCGCACCCTCGACGGTCTTGCCCGGCAAGGTGTGACGCACCTGGCGCTCGAAGCCTCGAGCCACGGCCTTGCCCAGCACCGGGTGGATGGGGGTCGCGTGGCCGCGGGGGGATTTACAAACGTAAGCCGCGATCACCTCGACTATCACGCCAGCTTCGAAGCCTATGTAGCCGCCAAAATGCGGCTCTTTAAGGAGATCGTGAAGAACGGCGGCGCGGCTGTTTTGAACGCGGACGCCGATTGCTATGACGTTGCGCGCAGCGTGGCGGAGGCGCGGCACCTCAAGATCATCAGTACAGGGAAGGCTGGGACAGGCCTTTGTCTTCTTTTTGTTGAGCCCACCAGCGACGGGCTCGACCTCAGCTTTGTCTATGAGGACGAGGCTCATGAGGTGACATTGCCGCTGGTGGGCGCGTTTCAGTCTTCCAATGCGCTTGTGGCGGCGGGGTTGGCGCTCGCCACGGGCTCAAAGATTGAGCCCGTGGTGGAGGCCCTGGCCACGCTTAAAGGCGCCGATGGACGGATGGAGCAGGTGGCTGCGCCGCCCGGTGGCGGAACGGTTTATGTGGACTACGCCCATACCCCCGATGCGCTCGCTACGGCGCTGCAGGCGCTTCGTCCCCATACGGAAGGAAAACTGCATCTCGTTTTCGGGGCGGGGGGTAACCGCGACAAGGGCAAGCGCCCCGATATGGGCCGGGTCGCAGCCCAGTATGCGGACACTTCCATTGTCACCGACGATAACCCCCGCGACGAAGACCCCGCTGCCATCCGTGCGGAAGTGCTCGCCGAGGTGCCGGACGCCATGGAACTGGGCGACCGGCGCGCGGCCATCGAGCTGGGACTGGCAAAGCTCGGCCCAGGCGATGCTCTACTGGTGGCGGGCAAGGGGCATGAGACCGGTCAAACGGTAAAGGGCGTGACGCACCCTTTCAAAGACGCCGATGTCATCCGCGCGCTGCTGCAAGAGGGCACCACGTCATGAGCGTGCTTTGGACAGCGGAAGAGGCCGCCAACGCCACAAAGGGCCAACTCAAAGGGGACCGCAATTGGGTCGCAGGCGGCGTCACATCCGACAGCCGCGAAGTGAACCCCGGCGATCTTTTCGTTGCCATCAAAGGCGCGCGCGACGGCCACGACTTTGTTGAGGATGCCATCGCCAAGGGCGCGGCGGCGGCCATGGTAAGCGCGCGGCGTGCAGACATACCAGATGGCGCTAGCCTTCTCGAAGTTGCCGACACCCAAGGCGCGCTCGATGCCTTGGGCATGGCGCGGCGGGGCGAAGTGACCGCGCAGATCTGCGCCATCACCGGCAGCGCCGGCAAGACGGGCACCAAGGAAGCGCTGCATCAATGCCTCATGCCATCTGGTCAAACCCATTCGTCGGCCAAGTCGTTCAACAATTATCTCGGGGTGCCACTGACCCTTGCCCGCATGCCGCGGGAGACGGCCTTCGGGGTCTTCGAGATCGGGATGAACCATGCGGGCGAGATCACGCCCCTTGCGGAAATGGTCCGCCCCCACGTTGCCATCGTCACTACCGTGCAGCCGGTGCATTTGGAATTCTTCAACTCGGTGGATGAGATCGCCGACGCCAAGAGTGAGATTTTCGCAGGGATCGAGCCCGGCGGCATCGCCATTATCAATCGCGACAGCGCCTATTATGACCGCCTGCGCGGCCACGCGGCCCAAAGCGGCGCCAAGGAAATCTGGGGGTTTGGGGAGCACGCAGGCGCGGAGTTGCGGCTCTTGGACGTTGCTCTTGGTACGGATGGTTCGGCTGTTTCCGCGGAACTGCTCGGCGAGCCCATCAGCTACAAAGTGGGCGCGCCGGGGCGGCATCTTGTGATGAACTCGCTCGCCGTCATGGGCGCGGTCAAGGCCATGGGTGCGGACCTGGCGCTGGCGGGTCTTGAATACGCGAAGCTTGAAGCCGCCGAAGGGCGCGGGCGGCGCCACAAGGTCAATCTTCCCGATGGGACCATGACTGTGGTCGATGAAAGCTACAATGCCAATCCCGCCTCCATGCGCGCGGCCATCGCAACCCTGGCCGCCGCCGAGACGGGCCCCCGGGGGCGGCGCATCGCCGTTCTGGGCGATATGCTGGAGCTTGGTCCGGACGGGCCGGACTTTCATGGGGGCCTCGCCGCGCCGCTCGAAGAGGCGGGCATCGACATTGTCTATTGTGCTGGGCCGCTGACGGCGCGGCTTTGGGATGCGCTGCCCGATACGCGGCGCGGGCTCTACGGGCAGGCCTCAGCGGACATTCTCGAAGCAGTGGTGGCCGAGCTCCGCGCGGGCGACGTGGTCATGGTCAAGGGCTCGCTGGGCAGTAAGATGCGGCCCATTGTCGATGCGCTGCTCGCGCGCGGCGATGAAGGGCAAAAAAGTTAGGGGGGGGATATGCTGTATCACTTGTTTTTTCCGTTGGCGGATCAATTTTCGATCCTCAACGTCTTTCAGTACCTCACGTTCCGCACCGGCGGCGCGGTGATGACGGCGCTTCTCATCAGTTTTGTCTTCGGGCCGTCGTTCATTACGTGGCTCAAGTCAAAGCAGGCGGAAGGCCAGCCCATTCGCGAGGACGGGCCGGAAGGACACATCCTTACCAAGAAAGGCACGCCCACTATGGGCGGCTTTCTCATTCTGCTGTCGGTGACCCTCGCCACCGTGCTGTGGTCGGACCTGACGAACCAATATGTCTGGGTCGTGCTGCTCGTGACCATCGGTTTTGGGTCCATCGGGTTTATCGACGATTTCCGCAAAGTCACGCGCCGCACTTCCGACGGGCTTTCAGGCCGCATGAAGCTCGCCCTGCAGTTCGTGATTGCCCTTGGCGCCGTCACATGGATCATGGGGATCGGCCCGGTTGAGCTGCGTGGCGAAGTGGCCGTGCCGTTTTTCAAGAACCTGCTCCTTCATCTGGGCTGGTTCTATATCGTGTTCGGCGGCATCGTGATTGTGGGCGCATCGAACTCGGTCAATCTCACCGACGGGCTCGACGGGCTCGCTATCGTGCCGGTGATGATCGCGGCCTCCTCGTTCGGGCTTATCTCCTATCTTGTGGGGAACGCAGTCTTTTCCGATTACCTGCAGCTTCATTTCGTTCTGGGAACGGGGGAGCTTGCCATTTTCTGCGGCGCTCTTCTGGGCGCGGGCCTCGGTTTTCTCTGGTACAACGCGCCACCCGCCATGGTGTTCATGGGCGACACGGGATCACTTTCGCTCGGCGGGGCGCTGGGGGCGATTGCGGTCGCCACAAGGCACGAGATCGTGCTGGCGATTATCGGCGGGCTTTTTGTGCTTGAAGCCGTCTCAGTGATGATCCAGGTGGCGAGCTTTAAACTGACCGGCCGCCGCGTTTTCCGCATGGCGCCCATTCATCATCACTTCGAACAGTTGGGCTGGAAGGAACAGACTATCGTCATCCGCTTCTGGATCATTGCGGTGGTGCTGGCGCTCGTTGGTCTTTCGACGCTTAAACTCCGGTAGGCGCTCATGATCCTGCTGCCGCACATGGAAGGAAAGACGGTGGCCGCCCTCGGGCTAGGGCGGACCGGGCTTTCCACCGTGCGCAGCCTGACCGCGAGCGGAGCGCGCGTGATGGCCTGGGACGATGATGAAGGCGCCCGCGCGCGCTTTGAACGGGAAACCAGTTCAGTCCCCGCCGTGCCTGATGACTGGCCGTGGGCGGAGCTTGCAGGCCTGGTGCTCAGCCCTGGCATTCCGCACACCCATCCCGCGCCGCATCCTCAAGTGAGTAAAGCAAAGGCGCAAAACATTCCCATACTGAGCGATATGGAACTTTTTGTTCAGGCGCTTGGAGAAAAGGGCGAGCGGGCCGCCCCGGTGATCGCCGTTACCGGCACCAATGGGAAATCAACCACGGCCTCGCTTATTCATCATATTCTCAGCGGCGGCCGGTTCGGCGCGCAGCTGGGGGGCAATATCGGCAAGCCCGTGCTCGATCTCGACCCGCCCGGCGAAAGGACGATTTACGTTCTAGAGGTTTCGAGTTACCAGACCGAGCTGACCCCTTCGCTCGCGCCCGAGGTGGGCGTGCTGCTCAACATCTCGCCCGATCATCTGGAACGCCACGGCGGGCTTGAAGGCTACGTGGCGGCCAAGGCGCGTCTTTTCGATGGTCAGCACCCGGAAGATACGGCAATTGTTGGCACTGACGATGCACATGGGAAAGAAATCCGCGCAACGCTTGAACAGCGCCACAATGATGGCGTTGGCGCAGCGGTGGTGTCGCTTGCGGTAGGGCGCACCTTGGAGCACGGCGTTTACGTCAAGGACGGTCATCTCTTCGATGGGCGCACGGACGAGGGGTTGGAGATCGCTGATCTCCGTAAGGCAAAGGGCTTGCCGGGGCGTCATAATTGGCAGAATGCGGCGGCGGCCTATGCGGCGGCGCGCGCGGTCGGGGCGGCGGACATCACCGCCGCGCTCATGAGTTTCCCGGGGCTCCCCCATCGTCAGGAAGTGGTGGCGGAGGCGCGCGGGGTTTTGTTCGTGAACGATTCAAAGGCGACCAACGGGGCGGCCGCCGCGGGCGCGCTTTCGTCCTATGACAACGTGTTCTGGATTGCCGGGGGCGAAGCCAAGGAAGACGGCCTTGGCGCAGCCATGGAGGCGCTCGGCACCGTGCGCAAGGCCTATCTCATCGGCGCGGCGGCGGAAGATTTCGCGGCCATACTTCAAGGAAAGGTCGAGGCGGCTCTAGCGGGCACGCTC
>JANQLJ010000044.1 GCA_028280665.1 Alphaproteobacteria bacterium | reverse complement strand
CGAGGGCCGCTATCGGGGTGGGCCCATGTACTACATCAAGAACGGCATGGGGCGGAGCTGGTATTGGCTCGGGTGGCTCTTTGCCTTTTTCGCCATGCTCGCGGCCTTTGGCATCGGCAATATGTTCCAGGCCGAAGCGGTGGCGAATGCGGTGGCGGGACCGGTACTGGGTCTTGAAGTGGGAACGGACCAGCACGAGACGACCATGCTGGTCACCGGCATTGTTCTCGCCGTCCTGACATTTCTGGTCATCATTGGTGGGGTGAAACGCATCGGTGCGGTGGCGCAAGTGCTCATGCCGTTCATGGCGGCGGCTTACGTGATTGCCGGGCTTTTAGTGATCGGCGCAAACATCTCCGGCGTGCCGGCAGCATTGGGGTTGATCTTCACTGACGCCTTCACGGGCACCGCCGCGGCGGGCGGTTTCTCCGGCGCGCTGCTGGCCCAGGCCATTCGCCAGGGTTTGGCGCGGGGCATCTTTTCCAACGAAAGCGGTCTTGGATCCGCGGCCATCGCCCACGCGGCGGCCAAGACCAACGATCCCGTCCGGCAAGGCACCATCGCCATGCTGGGGACCTTCATCGACACGATCATCGTTTGCACCATCACGGCGCTTGCCATCCTTACGGTGACGTTGCCGATGGGCGCGGGCGGGGAGCTTGTTCCCGCGTGGCAGTCGGGTGTGCCCGCCGCAGTGCTGACGGCCGAAAGTTTCGGCGCCGCTATCCCCATGGGCGCGCTGATTGTGTCGTGCGGAACGATCCTTTTTGCCTACACAACGCTGATCGGCTGGAGTTACTACGGCGAACGCGCGGCGGAGTTCATCTTCGGCGGCCGGGTAATCATGCCCTATCGCATCCTGTGGGTGCTTTCGATCGTGGTGGGAACGACCACATTCAATCTTGAGGACATACGCCTCCTCTCCGACACCATGAACGGCCTCATGGCCGTGCCGAACCTGATTGCACTGCTTGCACTCTCCGGCGTAATCTTCGCCGTCACAAAAGAAGCGCAGGCAAAGCGCCGGTCATCTGTCTAGGAAGGGACTTAAATGAGCGATGAGACTCAAAGCGCAGGTGGCGCGGACGACCCACTGCGCCCCGTAAAAATGGCGGGCGGGTTCGTCGTTCAGTACCGCTACTACGTTCTTGCGGTCCTCACGCTCATTTACGTGGTCAACTGGATCGACCGTTACGTCTTTGCGATCCTGCTTCAACCCATCAAGGAAGAACTTGGCGTCAGCGATACCGTGATGGGTTTGCTGACCGGGACCGCGTTTGGAATTTTTTACGCCACCATGGGTGTGCCACTGGCCCTGCTGGCGGACCGCACCACGCGGACAAAACTCATCGCCTGGTGTCTTGGATTGTTCTCCGCCATGACGGCGCTTTGCGGGGTCGCCATGAACGCCTGGCAATTTGCCATCCTGCGCATCGGGGTGGGTGTCGGCGAAGCGGGCACGAGCCCCGCCAGCCACACCATGATCGCCGATCTTTTCCCGCCCCAATCGCGCGCCACCGCCATGGCGATTTTTGCTGCGGGCCTGAACGTTGGCATATTTATCGCTTTCTTTGGCGGGGGCTGGATTCTCGAATGGTTCGGTTGGCGCTGGGCCTTTGTGCTCGCGGGTGCGCCGGGGATCGCCTTGGTCTTTGTGATCTGGGCCATGCGCGAACCACCGCGCGGCCACGCCGACGGCTACCGGGCGGCGGGCGAGCACATGCCAGTGCTCGACGTCTTCCGGCATTTGCTTGGGCTCAAGACCTTTCGCCAACTTGCCATCGCGGCGGCGCTTAACTCGTTTGTCGGCTACGGCGCGCTTCAATGGGTGCCGGCTTATCTCGTGCGTACCCATGGCATGGGGTATGGCGAGATCGGGACCGTGCTCGCCTTTATCATCGGCATTGCGGGCGGCATCGGCACATTCGCGGGCGGCATTTTGGTGGACCGGCTTTCCAAGGGCGATGCGCGTTGGAACATGTGGCTGCCCGCCGGCGCCATCGTTGTGGGAACGCCGTTTGCACTCGCGTTCTATCTTCTGGACAACACCACGCTCGGGCTTTGGCTCTGGGTTCTGCCGGTTGCGGCGTCAGCGCTCTATCTGGGCCCGGCGCTTTCGGTCACCCAAGGGCTTGCGCCCCTCAAGATGCGCGCCATGGCGAGCGCGGTGATGCTTTTCATCATCAACATTATCGGGCTCGGGCTCGGGCCCCTCGCGGTGGGGGTACTGGCGGACATGTTCACTGAGTGGGGCTATGGCAATGATGCGCTCAGGTGGGCGCTGGTTGTGGGCGCGCTTGTGAATATCTGGGCGATGGTGCACTTCTGGCTTGCAAGCCGCACCGTGCGCGAGGAACTCACCATGGTGGCCGATACGGAAAAACAAACCGCGTCATAGGTCGAGGCGAAAGCCGTTGAGCTTGATGTCGTCAACTTCGAAATCGATATCACCGTAGCGCTTGAATCCCATCTTCGCGTAAATATCGCGTGCCTTTATCATGGTATCGCGCGAGTGAATAAGAACGCTGTGAGCGCCCGCGTCGCGCGCGCGGCGGATACAATACTCCGCTAAAAGTTTTCCAATGCCCATGCCTTGAGCTTCGGGCGCGACCGCAAGCATCCTGAAGCTGGCGGCGCCCGGTTCCTCGAATTCCGCAAGCGGTGAGGATGCGTCGAGCACCAGCGTGACCGCGCCCAGCACATTGTTTTGATTGTCGGCGGCGACCAGCACTTCGGCGTCCCGGGCGCGGGGCTCCACATCCCGCAAGTCTTCCATGTACTCGTCCACCACCGGGTTCGACGTGTCTTCGAGCCGCGAATAGGCGGCGACGGTGATGTCACCGATGCGCGCGAATTCCTCGGGGCGGGCAAGGCGGATGTGTATCTGTTTCATAAGTGTTTAACTTGGGTTCAAGTTCGTACAATCTCGTAGAGTGCCACCGCCGCCGCGTTTGAGACGTTCAAGCTGGCGATGGGCGGCTGTGTCGGCAGTTTGACCAGCGTATCGCAAATCCCCTTCGTCTTTTGCCGGAGCCCCGCGCCTTCCGCCCCCAGCACGATGGCGGTGGGGCCAAAAGCGCTAAAGGGGGCGAGGGCGGACAGCGTGGTTTCCCCCTCCTCAGTCAAGCCGATGATCTGGTATCCCAGGTCCTTGAGGTCCGTTAGCCCCTCGGCAAGATTGGTGACCCTCACATAAGGCACGTGCTCCACCGCCCCCGAGGCTGTCTTGGCGAGCGTTCCCGTGATCTCAGGGCTGTGGCGGCGTGTGGTAACGATGGCGCGGGCGCCGAAGGCCGCCGCCGTGCGCAAGATCGCGCCCACATTGTGCGGGTCGGTTACCTGATCCAGCACCAGAACCGGCCGGTCCGGTGCAGCGGGCGAGCAGGCGTCTTCGAGAACAGGTTCCGGCAGGGGTTCGACCAGAAGCCCGGCGCCCTGGTGCACGGCCCCCTCTGGCAGGATCTTGGAAATCGCTCGCGGCTCCATGAGTTCCGCCTCAAGCGGCAGATTGCCGCCCAGCTCCCGCAAGGCATTGCGGGTGGCGATCAGGCGATTCGCTGACCGGGCAGGGTTTTGAAGCGCCTCACGCACCGCGTGAAGGCCAAAAAACCAAACGGGCCCAAGGGTTTCCGCGCCTTTTTGGGGTTTTTTGAAGGAGCGCTTGCGGGAAGCCATGGGCGCGCTTATATTCCCGGGCTTCATGAACGGCAATAACCATCCGCCTGCCCAGCCCTGCCCGGCGCAGGGAAGGGGGATGTTTCGCGCTTTTTAAGGGGTTTGCCTATTGACAGCGGGCGCACGGTAGCGTTTATCGCGCCCCTGAGACATGGGCCGGAAATTTGAGGGTTTGTGCGGGTTTCAGCGCGGACCCTTTTTGACGTGAGGAATTACAAGACACGGGGTTCAACGGGATCGGAGGAGTGCCCGAGTGGTTAAAGGGGACGGACTGTAAATCCGTTGGCTATGCCTACGTTGGTTCGAATCCAACCTCCTCCACCATATGCCCATGGCGCGGGAGGTTCGCAGCCAAGG
>JANQLJ010000021.1 GCA_028280665.1 Alphaproteobacteria bacterium | reverse complement strand
ATTTGCAGCGCGCGGCGGAACTGGCGCGCGGCGGTGACGGTGTCGCCATCGTGCTGAGCCTGCTGGGCGGCAAGATAGGCGCCGACATGGCTCGGGCCGCCGATGCGCGCTTCGCGGTTGAGCGCGCCGAAATCAAAGCCCGCCCCCGCACTGCACGCCGAAAGCGTAAGCCCCAAGGCAAGAGCCGTCAGCCCACGGATTTTTTCACGATTCAGCAAAGCAACTCACATATTCGGGTAAACAGGGCCCCCACCCCCTTCGGGCACGACCCAGTTTATATTTTGGGTCGGGTCTTTAATATCGCAGGTCTTACAATGCACGCAGTTTTGCGCATTGATCACAAAGCGCGGGTTCGACCCGTCGTCTTCGCGCACCACCTCATAGACCCCGGCCGGGCAATAGCGCTGGGCCGGTTCATCGAAATTCGGCAAATTGTGATCGATGGGCACGCTCGCATCCTTGAGTGTCAAATGCACCGGCTGATCTTCTTCATGGTTGGTGTTGGATAAAAAGACCGACGACAATTTGTCGAAACTCAAAACCCCGTCGGGCTTGGGATAGTCGATGGGTTTGGCATCCGAGGCCTTCTGCAAGGTCGCGTGATCGGGCTTGCGGTGATGCAGGGTGCCAAAAAGCGAAAAGCCGAAAAAGTTCGTCCACATGTCGATGCCGCCAAGGCCAAGGCCGATGAAGCTGCCGAAGGTGCTCCACAAGGGTTTGACGTTGCGCACGCGCTTGAGGTCCTTCCACACCCAGGAGGCCTTCACCGCGGGCTCGTAGGTTTCAAGCTCGTCGCGGGCGCGGCCTTCGCCAATGGCGGCGAAAACGGATTCGGCGCAGAGCATGCCGGTCTTCATAGCGTTGTGGGTGCCCTTGATACGCGGCACATTCACGAACCCCGCCGAGCAGCCGATCAGCGCGCCGCCCGGAAAGGCGAGCTTGGGCACCGATTGCAGCCCGCCTTCGGTGATCGCCCGCGCACCGTAGGAGATGCGCTTGCCCCCTTCGAGATACCGGGCAATCGAGGGGTGATGCTTGTGCTGCTGCATTTCATCGAAAGGCGACAGGTGCGGGTTTGTGTAATTGAGATGCACCACAAACCCCACCGAGGCGAGATTGCCTTCAAAGTGGTACATGAACGAGCCCCCGCCCGCGCCGCGCGGCAGCGGCCAGCCCGTGGTGTGCACCACAAGCCCTTCGTCGTGGCGTTCGGGGTCAAGTTCCCACAGCTCCTTGATGCCGATGCCGAACTTTTGCGGATCGCGGCCCTTTGAAAGTTCAAACGTGTTGATGAGTTTTTTGGCGACCGACCCGCGCACACCTTCGCCGATAAGGGTGTATTTGGCGTGCAGTTCCATGCCGGGGGTGTAGCCGCCCTTACGGCTGCCGTCTTTCGCAACACCGAAGTCCCCGGTGACCACGCCTTTGACCGCGCCCTCATCGTCCAGCACCACATCGGCGACGGCAAAGCCCGGATAAATCTCAACCCCCATGGCTTCGGCCTGTTCGGCGAGCCAGCGGCAAAGATTGCCCAGGCTTCCGATATACATGCCGTGATTGCTCATGAAGGGCGGGAAGAAAATGTTCGGAAAGCGGATCGCGCCCGCCGGGCCCAGAAACAGAAACTTGTCCTTCTTGACCTCGGTCTTGAGCGGCGCGTCTTTGTCTTTCCAATCCGGGATTAGCTCGTTGAGCCCCTTGGGGTCGATCACCGCGCCTGAGAGAATATGCGCACCCACTTCCGCGCCTTTTTCAAGGACGGCCACGGACAGCTCGCGCTCTGCCTCGGCGGCGAGCTGCTTCAAACGGATGGCGGCGGCAAGCCCGGCAGGACCGGCACCCACAATCACCACGTCATATTCCATGGACTCGCGTTCGGCGTCCGTCTCGCTCATGCCTCATCACCCCAAGTGGTCCGGAAAGATCGGGGGTACGCCCCATCAAAGAGGCCGGATTCGCCATGAACACTATACTTTTGCCCTTGACCGTCAAACGGCCATTTATCGCGGGCGCCCGGCGGGCTAGGATCGCGGGCCATGAGCACTGAATCGCGCGAGGCGGGCCTCGCCCTTCTTAAATGGTACGCGCACGCAGGCGCCGACGAAGCGGTCGGCACCGACGCCGCGGCGCTTTACGCGAAGGAAGCTGACGTAACGCCCCTGCCCGTAAAAAGCCCCGCGCAAAAACAGGTCTCGCTCAAGCCCAAAATCGCCAAGCCCCCGTCCGAGGAAGAAGTGGCCGAGCGGCTGCAGACCGACGCCGTCGCCCTCGCCGCAAGCTGCGCCACCTTGGACGAGCTTCGCGCCGCCATGGAAGACTTTGAAGCCAAGGCGCACTTCCCCGCCGCGCGCAATCTCGTGTTTGCCGACGGCAACCCGCAAGCAAAGGTCATGTTCATCGGCGAGGCGCCAGGCGAACAAGAAGACCGGCGCGGGATTCCTTTCGTGGGCCGTTCGGGCCAGTTGCTCGACCTTATGCTGGCGGCCGTGGGGCTGGACCGGACGGAGGCTTACATTTCCAATATCCTGCCCTGGCGGCCCATGAGCAACCGCACGCCGACCATGCAGGAAGGGGTGATCTTTCTTCCTTTCCTCATGCGGCATATCGAGCTAGCCGGGCCGCGCCTTACGGTGGCGCTGGGGGGCAGCGCGGCGAAGCTCCTGCTCGGCACCAATCAGGGCATCATGCGCTTGCGCGGGCACTGGTCGGAGATTGAGGTGGCCGCACGCAAGGTGCCGGTGCTGCCGACACTGCACCCGGCGTATTTGCTGCGCAATCCGCTCGCCAAGCGCGAGGCCTGGGCCGACTTTCTCAATCTGAAACAGCGCTTGCGGGGGCTGGAGGGGGAGTGAGTCAGTTATTCGTCATTCCGGGGCCGCATGAAATGCGGAACCCGGAATCTCGGGCGTGCCCTCTCTAAGCCGTCATGCTCGGGCTTGACCCGAGCATCTACCGCCGGCTCTACACGTGGGGAGACATTGGTAGATCCTCCGGTCAAGCCGGAGGATGACGGAGTAAAAAGGGGGCTCCACGCAACGCCCGGAATGACAATCTCAAAATGTTAACTCTACCCCATTGCCGCCCGTCACATGCGCGCGGCATCCCGCTTGCACATCGGCGAAGCGGTAAGTAGCTTGCGGGCTCGTTCCCTTCCGGGGGAGCCACAAGGTGTTGCGGGGCATGAGCGTGAGTGACCGGCGGTGGTGGTTGGTATGGTGCGTGGTTGCGGGGCTCGCGGTTAGCGGGCCCTCGTTTGCGCAATCGGCCACCTACACGCAATCCCCCGCGTCCGCGCAGTCCGCGAGCCCGCGCGTGCTTTCCCAGCAAGACGTCGAGCTTTACCGGCAAATCTTCGCGGTTCAGGAACGCGGCGAATGGAACGCCGCCGACCGCCTGATCGCGCAAGTGGAAAACCGCGTGCTCATGGGGCACGTGCAGTTCCAGCGTTATATGCATCCCACAGCCTACCGCTCGCGCTTTGCCGAGCTGCGCGACTGGATGGCCCATTATGCCGACCACGCCGAAGCGGGACGCATTTACCGGCTTGCCATGCGCCGGCGGCCCGAAGGCACCGCGCCCCCGCGCGAGCCCGACCCGCGCCGCTGGCGCGTCGCCGCCCAGCCCATCGACCCTTTTGATGACTATAACCCGGCGCGCAGCAGCACTGACGCCCGCCGCGTGCGCCAGATCGAAAACCACGTGCGCTCGCTCATCCGCCGTGAGCGGCCCACGCAATCCCTGAACTATCTGAATGAAGACCGTACACGGAACGATTTAACCCGGTTCGAGTATGACCGCATCCGCGCCTGGATCGCGCGCTCTTATTATGCCGAGCAGCGGGACGAACGCGCCCTCGACGTCGCCGCCGACGTTGCCGCCCGCAGCCGCGCCGCCATTCCCGAAGCCGACTGGTGGGCCGGGCTCGCCGCTTGGCGCCTGGGCGATGCGCCCCGCGCGGCGGAGCATTTCGCGGCCCTGGCGCGGGGCGAGGTGGTCGATCCCTGGATGCGCGCGGGCGCGGCCTACTGGGCGGCGCGCGCCTATATGCGCGCCTTCCGCCCCCGCGAGGTGCTACCCATGCTGGAGATCGCGGCAGCCGAGCCGCTGACCTTCTACGGCATTTTGGCGACGCGCCAGCTTGGCCGCGAGATCGAAGTGGACTTCGCAACGCCCGACCTTCAGCAGGCGGACTTTCTGGCGCTTGCCGCAGTTCCCGGCATCGCGCGGGGGGTGGCGCTTGCGCAAGTAGGCCGCACCGGGGATGCGGAAACCGAACTCGTCCGTGCCCATGCGGCTGTCGGCGCCGAGCTTGACCAGGCGTTTCTTTCCCTCGCCGCAGCGCTCGATCTGCCTCATGCGCAGCTCACCGCCGCCATTTCCTCAACGGACCCTGCTTTGCGCGCGGCGGCCTTTCCCCTGCCCCGCTACGCACCCGATAACGGCTACAGGCTCGACCGGGCGCTCGTTTACGCCTTCGCCAGGCAGGAGAGCAAGTTCGACGCCTTTGCTACCTCGCGCGCCGGCGCGCGCGGGCTGATGCAGGTGCTGCCGTCCACCGCCAGTTACGTGATGGGGGACCGCGACCTTGCGCGCGGGGACGAGAACAAGCTCTACGACCCCAGCTACAACATGGAAGTGGGCCAAGTTTACATTAACCGGCTGATGAACCGATACGCGGCGGGCACGAACCTTTTCATGCTTGCGGTCGCTTACAATAGCGGGCCGGGCAACCTTACGCGCTGGCTGGGTGATATCGAATTCGGCGACGATGCTCTGCTCTTTATTGAAAGCATTCCCTCACCGGAATCGCGCGGGTTTATCGAACAGGTTCTCACGAACCTTTGGGTGTACCGCGCGCGGCTGGGCGAGGATGCTCCCACCCTCGACATGGTGGCCGAGGGGTCCTGGCCGCAATACCTTTCCGTTGATAGGATGGCCGCCCCGCGCAACCGCAATTAGGATCCCTCCCATGGCGGGCATCGACGAGAGTCTCCCCTTCAAGCCGCTTAACATGGCGGTGCTGACGGTTTCCGACACGCGCACCCTGAAAGACGATACCTCCGGCGATACCCTTGAGGTGCGCATCGAAGGTGCCGGGCACAAGCTCGCCGCGCGCACGCTTTTGCGCGATGACGAGAGCGCGGTGCGCGAGCAAGTCCGTCAGTGGACGGATGATCCTGATATTGACGTGATCATCACCACCGGTGGCACCGGGCTTACGGGCCGCGACGTGACGGTGGAGGCGGTGCGCCCGCTTTTCGACAAGGAAGTGGACGGCTTTTCCGTCGCCTTCCACATGGTGAGCTTTGAGACCATCGGCACCTCCACCGTGCAAAGCCGGGCCTGCGCGGGGCTTGCGGGCGGCACGCTCATCTTCTGCCTGCCCGGTTCCACCGGCGCGGTCAAAGACGGCTGGGACAAGATCCTCGCTCTTCAGCTCGACAGCCGCCACCAGCCTTGCAATTTCGTGGACCTCATGCCGCGGTTTGGGGAAGAGTGAGGGACGCAGACAACCCCCAATGAACGCATCCTATGACACGATTGGCGTCAACTACGCGGACCTGAGGAAGCCGGACCCGCGCATCGCGCAAGCGATAGAAGAGGCCCTTGGTCCCGCCAAAACCGTGCTGAACGTGGGCGCCGGTGCCGGGTCCTACGAGCCGGCGGAAAGGCAGGTCACGGCCGTCGAGCCGTCGGCGGAAATGATCCGGCAGCGGCCACCCGCAGCGGCGCCGGTGATCCAGTGCGCCGCCGAGGACCTGCCCTTTGACGACAAAGCCTTCGATGCCTCGATGGCAATCCTGACGGTTCATCATTGGACGGACAAAGAAAAGGGGCTTCGGGAGATGCGCCGGGTCACAAAGGGCCCGGTCGTGCTTCTGACCTATGACCGCACCTTTCGCGGGTTCTGGCTTGCGGATTACATCCCCGAGCTTGTAACTTTGGACGAAGGCCAGATGCCCGCAATGTCCGCCTACGGAGAATATCTCGGACCCGTGGAGATCACCCCCGTTCCCATTCCTCACGACTGCACGGACGGGTTTCTCTGCGCCTATTGGCGGCGGCCGCATGCTTATCTCGACCCGCGCATCAGGGCCGCCATTTCCTCGTTCTGGAAGATCGGCGATTTTTCCGAAGGCCTCGCGCGACTTGAGAAGGACCTTGAAACCGGCGCGTGGGAGCGCCGCTACGGCGAGTTGCTCGGCCTTGATGCGCGGGATTTCGGCTACCGCCTGGTGGTCACTGTTTAAGCCGTTTTCGGTAAAATGTTCTTAAGCCGTTTTCGGTAAAATGTTCACTTTTTGTTCTTGATTTGCCGAGACTGTGAGCGTAGGCTTTCCGGCCCATGACCACAGAGATCAAGAGACCCCCTCCCCGCGGGCGCGGCGCCCGGTCTAACGCGAGCGGCAGGTATGAGCAGCTAACCCGCGCCGATCTTGATGACGGTTGGACCCACAAAGACCCCGTGCCCGAACAAGTGGAGACCCAAGTCTTCCGCGACGCCGCCCGCACGGCGATCACCCGCAACCAATCGCCGGATATCCCCTTCGACCGGTCAGTGAACCCCTACCGCGGCTGCGAGCACGGTTGCGTCTATTGCTTCGCCCGGCCCACCCATGCCTATCTCGGCCTTTCGCCGGGCATCGATTTTGAAACCAAGCTCTATTTCAAGCCCGACGCGGCGGCGCTTTTGGAGCGCGAGCTGCGCGACCCAAGTTATACCTGCAGGACCATGGCGCTCGGCACCAATACCGACCCCTACCAGCCCATTGAAAAGACGTACCAAATCACCCGGCAGGTGATCGAAGTTCTGGCCGCGTTCCGCCATCCGGTGGGGATCGTGACCAAGTCGCCTCTCGTTGCGCGCGACATCGACATTCTCGGGCCCATGGCGGAGCGCGGGCTTGCGCGTGTGGCGATTTCCGTGACCACTCTTGACCGCAAGCTCGCGCGGGCGATGGAGCCGCGCGCGGCAACGCCCGGGCGCCGTCTCGAGGCGGTCAAGCTGCTGACAAAAGCCGACATCCCCACCTCGGTGATGATGGCGCCCATGATCCCCGCGCTCAACGATGCGGAGATCGAGAACGTGCTTGCCAAGGCCGCGGACGCGGGCGCCATCGGCGCGGGCTATGTGCTCTTGCGCATGCCACTTGAGATCAAGGACCTCTTCGCCGAGTGGCTGGAAGCCCATTACCCGGACCGCGCGGGGCGCGTCTTATCGCTTATGCGGCAGATGCGCGGCGGCAAACTCTATGACGCCCAGTGGGGCAAACGCATGAGCGGGGCGGGGCCTTATGCCAAAGTCATCTCCCGCCGGTTCCGGCTGGCGGCGGAACGGCTCGGCCTCAACAAGATCTCCCGCCCTCTCGACACCAGCCAGTTCAAGCGCCCGCCCGCGGTGGGCGACCAGCTCGGCCTCCTTTGAACAAAAGCCGCTAGTATTGGTGCCATGACCGATTCGAACGCGCTCTTGCGTGAAAAGACTCGCGAGCCAACCTCCGTAGGCGGACCAACCTTCGCACCCGAAAACCAGGTGGACCTCGCGCCCGTTTGCGGTATCGACGAGGCGGGGCGCGGGCCGCTGGCGGGACCCGTTGTCGCCGCCGCCGTGATCCTCGACCGCGATAACTTTCCAGGCGGCCTTGACGATTCCAAAAAACTCACCGAGCAGAGGCGCGAGGAGCTTTACGAGGCGCTTTGCGAATGCGCGCAAGTAAGCATCGGCATGGCCGACATCGCCGAGATCGACACTATGAACATCCTGCAGGCGAGCCTGCTCGCTATGACCCGTGCCTGCGAGGCCTTACCAGAGACGCCCAAGTTCGCCCTCATCGACGGCATTCACGCGCCGAAACTTGCGTGCCCCACCGCGTGCCTTAAAGGCGGCGACGGCAAGTCGCTGTCCATCGCTGCCGCCTCCATCATCGCCAAGGTAACGCGCGACCGTTTGATGCGCGCGCTTGGCCTCGATTATCCCGGTTACGGCTGGGAGCGGAACAAGGGCTACGGCTCGGCGGAACACCTCGCCGCGCTCAAAAAGCTCGGCCCCACACCTCACCACCGCACGAGCTTCGCGCCGGTCAAAGAGATGCTTGGGTAGTGCATATAATCGTCGTACCCTCTGGCTTGACCAGAGGGTCTGGCTGAATCAGCCACGCCTTTTGGAGGGAACCTATTCCGCTTACGAAAGACGCATCGCAGCCAGATCCTCTGGTCGCGCTTCGCTTGCCAGAGGATACAAAAAACAAAATGTCATTCCGGGCTCCGCGTTTCACCCCACCCCGGCATGGCGACGTAAACAGAATTTCCCCTTCAAGCTCAATATATTGAGTCGCCCTTAACCCTTTGACTCCATTATGACTCTTGACGGCGAGTCCGGCTTGACTCAGGATGCGCCCGCGAAGTTGGGAAGACAAGCGCGCCGCCTCGACGCGGGCCGCGCGAACGGGAAAAGCAAAGGGGCTTGGTGTGGGGTCCAGCAAAAAAGGCAGCGCGCCGGCGCTGTCCATCAACAATGCGCTGCCGCTTGATCAGATCTTAAAAGGCGATTGCATCGCGGAGCTGAAAAAACTGCCCAACGCTTCGGTCGATCTCGTCTTCGCCGATCCGCCATATAACCTGCAGCTCGGCGGCGAACTCCACCGGCCCAACAACACGCGCGTCGACGGCGTCGAAGACGAATGGGACAAGTTCGCAAGTTTCGAGGACTATGATGCGTTCACGAGGGCGTGGCTCGCCGAGTGCCACCGCGTGCTGAAAGCGGATGGCGCGCTCTGGGTCATCGGCAGCTATCATAATATCTTTCGCGTGGGCGCGGCGCTGCAGGACCTGGGCTTTTGGATCCTGAACGATGTGATCTGGCGCAAAACGAACCCCATGCCGAACTTTCGCGGCACGCGGCTGACCAACGCGCACGAAACGCTGATCTGGTGCGCAAAAGGGGAAAAGGCGAAATACACTTTCAACTATGATGCGCTGAAGGTCGCCAATGACGATCTGCAGATGCGTTCGGACTGGCTCTTGCCCATCTGCAATGGCGGCGAGCGCATCAAGGATTTGAACGGGCAGAAGGCGCACCCCACGCAAAAGCCCGAGGCGCTTTTGCACCGCGTGCTGATCGCCTCTACCAATGCGGGCGACGTGGTGCTCGACCCCTTTTTCGGCACGGGCACCACCGGCGCGGTGGCCAAAATGCTCGGGCGGCATTTCATCGGCATTGAGCGCGAGCTCGATTACATCCGCATCGCGCGCCACCGCATCAAACACGTGGAACGCCTTGAGGGCGAAAGCCTCGAAGTGATGAAGTCAAAGCGCGCCCAGCCGCGCATCCCCTTCGGCATGGTGGTGGAACGGGGGCTGATCAAGCCGGGCGCGAAGCTCGTGAGCCCCAATGAAAAGTTTGCCGCACGGGTGCGCGCGGACGGCTCATTGTCCGCGGACGGAGAAACCGGCAGCATTCACAAAATTGCCGCGCATGTGCAAGGGCTCCAGGCCTGCAACGGCTGGACCTATTGGCACATGCAGCGGAAGAAAGAACTCGTGCCCATCGACATGCTGCGGCAGAAACTCCGCGCGGAGATGAGCGATGGGGGGCGTGGTTAGGCTTAGAATTCATCACTAAATCGGTATGACAAGACGTTTCTTGAATCCTTATCTTCGAGTTCAGGCAATCTACCTTTTGTGATTTCCGAGAGCGCATACATTATCAAGTCAACCAACCTCAAACAGTGGGCCACCCGTACGCGCAGATCTTTCAACTCATTTGCGATCAGTTTAATGCTCTCATCACTCACTGAATGTAGGCTGAGTTCTATCGCTTCATCGATGTCCACATTGGCCCTATCAAGGTTGAGGACTCCACATATTTGATCAACCACCGATTCGGACATGTACTCAATTTGCTGCAGACGACTTCCTAGCAGCTCCATCGCTAGCACGTAGTCAGGCCAAATCGCCGCAACCGTCCCGACATCAGCATCTGCAATACTCTTTGGCGCACTGAGGTTGTTGGCAGAACACAGACTGCGCAATATCACCCGTACTTCACCTGAACTAATCTCGCCACGAAATTGATGCATCCGTAAACTATCTTCGATCCGCTCGATGAGAGTCAGTTCTTCTTCTGTCCACTTTAAGAATTGGTTGTTGATGGTTGAAGCCGCCGGCGCTGCGCGAAACACGCGCTCTTTCAATCTTTCGCGCTCTTCCCTGACGAAAGTCAGTCTCGCTAACAAGAATGCCACCAAGCCACCAATGATCGAACCGCCGAAGTCACCCCATGAATCGGCAAAGGCCGTCAGCGGAAATTCCGCATGCCATGCTTCCCCAACCGCCCACGCGACGAAGACGGCAGCAAATGTGATCGCAATACCGGCGTCGATCGGGTTCTCACGCACAGCATTGAAAGCCGCAACCGGCCACTTGTAGGTACGTGTCTCTTTGAACGGCCTGACCTGAACCATTTTCTGATTCAGTAGCGAGTCGCCCGGCCGTTCAACCCACCCGGGCACTCATATCCATCATCCTCTGACCCTAGTCACCCCCCTTCCTATCCCTCCCCCGCGCAGGGGGGAGGGAAGAGCGTGCCGCCCCTTCCAAACCTCCCCCTTGACGGGGGAGGTCGGCGCGAATGCGCCGGGTGGGGGTGACGGCCTAGGAAACACCGCCCACCAGCCGTGCCACCTTCTTCATCACGGTTGGAAGCCCTACGTCCTCCAGGTCCTCAGGCGCGTGCCAAAGATGCCCGTTGCCGTTTGCCTTCCGCCCATCGATGCGGGCGGCATAGACCGCAAGCTCCAGATGAAAATGCGTGAACGTGTGCGTAACAAGCCCAGGCAAGGCCTTAAAGTCCGCGGCGACGGGCGCTTCTTTTAAGTATGCGCGCGCCGCGAAGCGGCCGTCCCGCCATTCCGATGACGGCACTTCCAGCATCCCGCCCAGAAGCCCCTTGTCGGGCCGGCGGCGCAGCAGCACCGCGCCGTCGCCGCGTGTGATCCAGAAGGCCGCGCCCACCCTCGTGAGCTTGGCGCGCTTTTTCGCCTTGACCGGCAGCGCGGCGGCGATGCCCCTCTCTCGCGCAACGCAATCATCCGTCCACGGACAAACAAGACACGACGGCGATTTGGGCGTGCAGACCGTGGCGCCCAGGTCCATCACCCCTTGGGCATAATCCCCTGCCCTTTTCCCAGGTGTCAGCGCCTCGGCAAGCCCGCGAATCTCCGCCTTTGCTTCCTTGACGGGCCGTTCGACCCCGAACATGCGGACCATGACCCGGTCCACATTGCCGTCCACCACCGTTGCGGGGCGGCCGAACGCGATCGCCGCGATGGCCGCCGCCGTGTAAGGCCCAATGCCGGGGAGTTTTAGCAGCTCTTCCTCCGTGGACGGAAATTCGCCGCCAAGCTTATTCGCCACAACTTTCGCGCATTTGATAAGGTTCTGCGCGCGGGTGTAATAGCCAAGCCCCGCCCAGGCGGCCATCACGTCTTCGGGCTTTGCGGCGGCGAGCGCCTGAACGTTCGGCCAGCGGCGCAAAAATTCGTCATAGTACGGAATAACTGCCGCCACCACGGTTTGCTGGAGCATGATCTCCGAAAGCCAGACCCGGTAGGGGTCAGCCGCCGATTTATCCCCGGGCTTGGCCCGCCAGGGCAGCTCGCGCGCGTGGGCGCCGTACCAGCCAAGCAACTTCCGGCTGAGGGCGGCGGCCTTTTGCGGGGAAGGTAAATCCATGTTCAATCTGGTTTAGCGCCGGTTCAAAGATGTTTAGTCTTGCGTCAATCCCGCCGACCATTAACCATGGGCCCATGAGAGACAAGACGGACGACGAGCTCAGCCCCCGCGCCCGGCGCCTGACGGGCCATTTGCCCGCATTCGGCACCTTCCTGCCCAAGACCAAGGGGCCTTTGCGCGGCGCGAAACGGGCGGGGGTTTTTGCGCGCAAAGCCGCGGATAAGTCGTTGAAGCGCTTCGGCATGGGGGGCGGGGATATCCTCCGCTATTGGCCCGAGATCGCCGGGCCTTCCCTTGCCCGCGTGACCCGGCCCGTGCGCGTGCGCAAGACCCCCGAAGGCGACGTGCTGGTACTCAAGGTCGCGCGCGCCCGCGCCCTGGAAGTGCAGCAAAAAGTCCCCGAACTCCTCGACCGCGCCAACCGGCTGGCGGGCGCCGGGCGGCTCATCCGCATCGAGATCGAGCAAGGGCCATTGTAAAGACTGTGGCTTAGACCCCTCACCCCGCTGTGACATGAGCGCTGCTGACTCGGGGCCAAAATCCCCGTAATGTGCGGCAAACGCGAAAGCCCACCCCGCGAGGATAGTGGGGGCATAGCGCGTGGATTAAATGTGGACGGAGAACAAAGACCGATGGATCTGAACCACTTACTGAACCTGCTGAAAGCGGCGGCGCTCACGGCTTTCCTGGGCCTTGCGGGCTGCGGCGGCGAGGGCGGCGGCAACGCTGGCGGCGGCGACCGGGACTGGGGCGAGTTCGGCCGCGAAGGCGATATCGTTCTGGGCGACATGGACGCGCCGGTCTCGGTGGTGGAATACGCCTCGGTCACTTGCGGGCATTGCGCTCAGTTCCACGTCTTCACCTATCCGTTCCTGAAGGCGGAATATATCGACACGGGCCTTGTGCGCTACACCATGCGCGAGCTGCCGACCCCGCCTACCAACATGGCGCGGCTGGGGTTCATGATCGCGCGCTGCGTTCCCGAAGACCGTTATTATAATTTCATCGACGCGCTGATGCGGACCCAGGCCCAATGGGCCTTTGACCGCGACCCCAACGCGCGGCTCGCGGCGCTGGCGCGGCTGGCGGCGCAAGCCGGGCTAAGCCGCAACGATTTCGACGCCTGCCGCCTCGACCAGGCGGGCCTTGACCGTATCAATGAAGCGACCGCCGCCTCGCAGGCCGCGGGCGTTCAGTCGACACCGACCTTCTTTATCAATGGCGAGATTGCCGAAGGCACCATGGGGTGGGAGCAGTTCGAGCCCCTGCTGATCGCCCAATTGCCGGAGGATTTGCGCCCTGACGGGGCCCTGGAACCAGCAGATACCGTGGAGGCGGAGTAGATCTGTCCGGCCTCACGAGGGTTAAGAAACGCTTAAGGAGAGCTTAATAAAGTCTTGCGGGTGCGTTCCGAATCCAGGTGATATGCTGTCGGGAAGGGTGTGGTTGCTTCGATTGGCATATCCGGGGCGGAACCACGCACCAATAATGGCGCGTGTGGCCGCGCGCGCATGATGAGAGGGGCCGTGCGTCTGTGAAGTTCACTCGTTTGCGTCTTACGGGGTTTAAGTCTTTTGTCGATCCGACCGAGCTGGCGATCGAACAAGGTCTGACGGGTATTGTCGGCCCGAACGGCTGCGGCAAATCGAACGTGGTCGAGGCCTTGCGCTGGGTCATGGGCGAGACGAGCCCCAAGTCCTTGCGCGGCTCGGGCATGGAAGACGTGATCTTTTCCGGAACCGACAACCGGCCCGAACGCAATATGGCGGAGGTGGTGCTCTCGGCGGACAATTCGTCCCGCAGCGCGCCTAGCCAGTTCAACGAGTCGGACGAGCTTGAAATTTCCCGCCGCATCGAACGCGACGCAGGCAGCGCCTACCGCATCAACGGCGCGGACGTGCGCATGCGCGATGTGCAGACCTTGTTTGCGGATCTTTCCACCGGCGCTCATTCGACCGCCATGGTGCGGCAAGGGCAGATCGCCCAGATCATCAGCGCCAAGCCTCAGGACCGCCGCAAAATCCTAGAAGAAGCCGCCGGCATTTCCGGGCTTCATTCACGGCGCCACCAGGCCGAATTGCGGCTGAGGGCGGCGGAAACAAATCTTCTGCGCGTTGACGATATGATGCAGCAGCTCGAACAGCAGCTTGCAAGCCTCAAGCGTCAGGCGCGTCAAGCCAACCGCTACAAGAACCTTTCGGGCCTCATCCGCGAGGCCGAAGCGATCTTCCTTCACCTGCGCTGGAAGGACGCGGAAGCCGCGACCGAAAGCGCCGCGACCGAGCTGCGCCAGATCGAAAGCGATGTGGCGACGCGCACGTCCGCGGTTGCCGCGGCCAACACCGCACAGGAACACGCGGCGCAGAAGCTGCCCGCGCTGCGCGAAGAAGAAGCGAGAGCCGCCGCGGCCCTGCACCGCCTCACGGTCGAGCGCGATCAACTGGACGCCGAGGAAGAGCGCGCCAAGGCGCAAATCGCCCGGCTGGCCGCACTGATCACGCAAATCTCCGAAGACCTTGTGCGCGAGAATGAGCGGGTGGCCGATGGCGACGAGGTTATTGCGCGGCTCGAAGGCGAGGCGCGGGAAATTCGTGAAACCGCCGAAGGCCAGGAAGCCCGCGCCAGCGAGCTTGAAGCAGCAGCCGCATCGGCGCGCGCGGAGCTTGGCGGCAACGAGACGCGCCTTGATGAGCTGACGCGCGAGCTTGCCGACAATGAAGCCGCCCGCGCAGCTCTGACCAAGGAAATCTCGCAGTTTGAAAATCAGGCCGCGGAGGTGACCGAAGAGCTCGGCCAAACGCGGAACGAGCTTGCGGCGCTTGAACGTGAAGGCGCGAACCCGGATGTGCTCGCCGGAGCCGTTCGGGCCCACGAAGAGGCAGCCGCAATCCAGAAGGCGGCCGAGGAAGACGCTCAGCAAGCGGAACAAAGACACATCGAAGCGGCGGCCGGGGAACGGCGCGCGCGGGATGAACTCGCCCGCGAAACCGAGCAAGCGGGTGCGCTTAAAGCGGAAGCAAAAGCCCTGTCGGATCTTCTGATCGGCGGTGGCGATGCGGGCCTGTGGCCCAAGCTGATCGACAAGGTGGATGTGGACCCCGGCTTTGAAAAGGCGCTCGGCGCGGCCCTCGGCGACGATCTGCAAGCCACCGACGATGATGGCGCGCCCCTCCATTGGCGCAATCTGGGCGCGATGCCCGGCGATGCAAACCTGCCTTATGGCGCGGCCCCGCTGAGCGAACATGTGCGGGCACCCGAGGCGCTTAAGCGGCGGCTTAGCCAAACCGGCGTGGTTGAACGCCACCAAGGCGAAGCATTGCAATCGCAACTACGGCCCGGGCAACGGCTGGTCACCCGTGAAGGCGATCTGTGGCGCTGGGACGGGTTTACCGCCGCCGCCGAAGCCCCCACTGCGGCGGCGCAGCGCCTTGCCCAGCGCAACCGGCTTGCGGAGCTTGATGGCGAGATTGCCGAAGAAGAAGCAAAACTGAGAAATGTCCGCGCACGGTATGACGCGCTTCGGGTGACCGCCGAGG
>JANQLJ010000014.1 GCA_028280665.1 Alphaproteobacteria bacterium | reverse complement strand
GTCGTCGGAAGGCGGCGGCGTCTCGCGCTCGGACGCAATGGGCGTGCGCGACCGTATCGCCAAAGTGATGAGCGTGACCGAAGCGCGCGAACTTGACCGGGTGGAGCGGTTCTTGAGTTTTCTCGCGACCGTCGGTTCGACCGCGCCCTTCATCGGTCTTTTCGGCACGGTGTGGGGGATCATGAATTCATTCCAAGCTATTGCCACCCAGAACAACACCACCCTGGCGGTCGTCGCACCCGGGATTGCCGAGGCCCTTTTCGCGACGGCGCTTGGTCTCTTGGCCGCGATCCCGGCAGTGGTCGCCTACAACAATTACATCAATGCGCGGGACCGGCTCGCCGTGCGGCTTGCCGGGTTTGCCGACGAGTTTCAGGCGATCCTTTCGCGGCAATTGGACGAGGGCAAACGCTAATGGCCGTAAGCCTTCAAAAGGGCTCGGGCAATCGCCCCATGAGCGAGATCAACGTGACGCCCTTTGTGGACGTCATGCTCGTGCTCTTGATCATTTTCATGGTGACCGCGCCGCTTCTCACTGTCGGTGTCGAAGTGGACTTGCCCGAGACCACGGCCAATCCCATTGCCGGTCAGGACGAACCGCTTGCCATTTCCATCAACGCGGCGGGCGAGATTTTCTTGCAGGATACGCAAGTCGGGATGGGTGATCTCGTCTCCACCCTTGAGCGCATTTCGGACCGGAACTATGAGGCGCGCATTTTTGTGCGCGCGGATCAAACCGTCGACTACGGCACGGTGATGCAAGCGATGGGGCGGATGAACAGGGCGGGCTATACGCGCATTGCGCTCGTAACCGAGCCCATCTTGGAAGAGTGAGCGCGCCGAACGAGGATCGAAGTCCATGCGCCTTAGCGCAGTCTTTTCGGCATTGTTTCACGTTGCCATTGTTGTGTTGGCGATGACGACATTTGCGAACCGTTCCCAGTTCAGCCTTGAAGCGCCGGAAAACATTCCGGTGGAACTCCTGACCGTGGCGGACATCACCAACGTCTCCGCAGCCATCGAAGAAGCCGAAGAGCTCGAGCCGCCTGAAGAAGAAGTGATCGCAGAACCCGAGCCCGAACCCGAGCCGCAACAGATGGCCGCGCTGCCCGATCCGGTGCTGGAACTGCCCGAGCCCGAAGCCGAATACCTGCCCAGCGAAGACGAACCCCAGCCCGTCGAGCCCGAACCGGACCCCGAGCCCACGCCGCCTCCGCCCCCGAGCGTGCGCCCGGTGGTGCGGCCCCAGCCGCCCGAACGCGCCGAGGAGTTTGATTTCGCCCAGGCCGCCGCGCTGATCGACCTGGCGCCGCAGGAAGAAGAGCCCGAGTTCAATCTCGACGACCTTCAAATTGGTGAGGAAACGGAGGTGCAAACCGCGGAGCGCAGCCGCGCGGCGGTGGGGCTGGGCACCGGCCTTACGATCAGTGAAAAGGACGCGCTCAAGGCTGCTATTGAAGACTGCTGGAATCCACCGGTTGGCGCCCGCGATGCGGAAGATTTGGTTGTCGAGCTTCGGGTTCACTTTAACTCGGATGGCACCGTCCGGGACGTCGATATTATGGATTTCCTCAGCTACAGCTCGGACAATTTCTACCGTGCTGCGGCGGAAAGCGCGCGCCGTGCCGTACACCAATGCGAAAACCGTGCGCGCTTCGATGGCAGCTACCGGCAGGGCTATGACCTGCCGGCGGATGAATACGACAGTTGGCGGTCCGTGATCTTGGAATTCAATCCACGGAATTTTCTGGGTGGGGGATAGGGAGAAAGTCATGAATACGAGCGAACGAATTCGGGGGTCATTGCTCTTGATGATTGCCCTTTTACTCTTTCCCGCCAGTGCATTGGCGCAAACCCGCGAAGAGCCGCGGATCGTCATCGACCGGGGCCAGATTGAACCTCTGCCAATTGCAGTGCCCGCATTCAGTGGTGAAACAGTTGAGGAGGCACGCTATGGACAGGATATTGCCAGTGTCATTTCAGCAAACTTGGAACGCTCTGGCCTTTTTGCCCCTGCTGATCCTCGCAGTTTTATTGAGCGCGAAATTGAATTTGGCTCACCGCCGCAGTTTGGCTCGTGGCGATTGATCCGGGTCGACGCACTAGTCAACGGGCGCGTAACGACGCTCAGCGACGGGCGGCTTCGGGTGGAGTTTTTTCTTTGGGATGTCTACGGCGAAGCATCCATGCGCGGCTTGCAACTGGATTTGGAGACGCCTCAGAGTTGGCGCCGCGTCGCTCACCTGATTTCTGATGCGGTCTATGAGCGGCTTACAGGGGAACAGGGTTATTTCGACACGCGGATTGTCTTCATCGCCGAAAGCGGGCCCGCGACCCAGCGGGTCAAGCGCCTTGCCATTATGGATCAAGACGGCGCCAACCCGCGTATGCTGACACCTGGCGATTTTCTTGTGCTAACGCCACGCTTTAGTCCGACGCAGCAAGAAATTGTCTTTATGTCGTATTTCAACAATACGCCACGTGTGTACCTCTTCAATATCGAAAGCGGTGACCAGGAAGTGGTGGGCGATTTTCCGGGCATGACCTTTGCCCCGCGCTTTTCGCCCGACGGCGATCAGATCATCATGTCGCTAATCGAAGGGCGTGACAGTCACATCTACACTATGGACCTGCGCACCGGCGCGCGGCAGCGCCTGACGTCAGGACCGGATATCAATACCGCGCCCTCTTATGCGCCCGATGGCCGGTTCATTACCTTTGAATCGGACCGGGGCGGCTCGCAGCAGATCTATGTGATGAACCGCGATGGTTCGAACGCGCACCGCATCAGCTTCGGCGAGGGCCGGTATGGCACGCCCGTATGGTCGCCCCGGGGTGACTTGATTGCGTTCACGAAAATCTACAATGGCCGCTTTTACATCGGGGTCATGCGCCCCGACGGTTCCGGCGAACGGCTTTTGACCGAGAGCTTTTTGGACGAAGGGCCCACATGGTCGCCCAATGGCCGCGTACTCATGTTTACGCGCCAAACACCGGGCTATGGCAATACCAGAGACAGCACAAGAATCTGGTCCGTGGACCTTACGGGATACAACGAACGGCCGATTTTGACCCCGGGCGATGCCTCTGACCCCGCCTGGTCGCCGCCCATCCCGACGCGCTAACGCCGCCCCCGGTTGCGTGCGAAAAGGGTTAACTATGGATTACCAGGGAATCCGCGATTTATCCGGTTCTCTTGCGGCGGTGTGAGGCAATTCGGCAACGGCTATCGCTTGATTGCCGCAAGACCCGCGATTATGCTGAAAAAGTGCGCTTTGGGGGCGTTCTCTAAAAGTGTCTTGAGGGCCGCTTCGCAGGCGGATTAGGGAGCGCACCGGAAGTGTGCCAGTAGGCGGGAGTTTGGTTAGTCGAGTGTTATGCTCGGGGTCGGTCGGTCAAACCCAAATTGACCGTAAATTGATCATAGGTCTGAAACCAATCTCATGTAAGAGGGGCGGAGGATCAGGGGACTTCTTCTTGGGAAAAATGGAGTACAGCATGAGCCGGCTTTTCAACGGCGCGAAGATTTTCAAGTTCGCGTCAATCTTCTTTGCGGCCTTTCTCTTGGCCGCCTGTGCGGGGACGACGCAAACGACGACACCCGCAGATACCTCATCGTCCAGCACGACGCGGGGCGCGCCGACACCGGGGAGCACGCAGGACTTCCTGGCCACGGTTCAGGACCGGGTCTATTTCGAGTTTGACCGCTACGACCTTGACGAAGCGTCGCGGCGCACGCTGGCAAATCAGGCAGCGTGGCTCGACCAGTATCCGGGCACCACGATCACCATCGAGGGTCACTGCGATGAGCGGGGCACGCGGGAATACAACCTCGCGCTTGGCAACCGCCGCGCCAATGCCGCGCGCGATCATCTTGTGAGCCTGGGTGTCGATCCGGCTCGCATCCGTGTGATTTCCTACGGCAAAGAGCGCCCGGTGGCGCCCGAGCACAATGAGCGCGCATGGCGCCTCAATCGCCGGGGTGTGACCGTGGTGAACAGCCCCTACGGTTCGTAACACCGCTTAGGGCGAAAAGCTTGAACGGAAGAGGCGTCTGCCCCTTTGGGGGCGGGCGCCTCGCCTCATTTTGGACGTAACTCCGCGCGATTCTCCCGCCCACACCGGACAGGCTGGATTTCGGGGAGGACGCTTCAATGGGCGTGGCGCTTAGATGGTTTATAGGGCCCTTGGTCCTTTTGGCTGCAATCGTACTAACGGGCACCTTGCCGGCCGACGCGCAACGGCGCGCGGGCGAGGTCTCCGAGCGGCGGTTGATCGAGGCGGTGCGTCAGCTTCAACAAGACGTGAGCGACCTCGAGCACTATGTTTACAACTCGCCGCCGCCGGGAACGTCGGGCGGTGTGGTAGGCGAAGAAAACGTGCCCGCTACCGCGCTTTTGAACACGCGCATGGATAATCAGGAAACCGCCCTGCGCAGTCTTACCGGTCAGGTCGAAGAACTCAGCTTTCGGGTCAATCAGCTTAGCCAGCGCCTTGAGACCGTGATCGCGGACTTCGACCTGCGCTTGCGCGCCCTTGAAGGCACGGGCGGGCAGAGGACTTACAGTTCAACACTCGGGCCGCAAACCGGCCCTCAGGAAATGACGATTGAAACGGTGCCGACAGACACCGGCGATGTCGACGTTGAATTTGGCGCAGTGCCCGCTGATCCCACGGGCCCGCAAACCCTTGGCGTGATTTCGGTTGCGCGTTTGTCGGGTGATGAGAACACCGACTTCGATGTGGGGATGCAGCTCCTGCGGCGCGGCGACTTCCAGGGCGCGGAAACCACGTTTCAAGGGATCATCGAAAATTATCCGGAAAGCGAACGTTTGGGCGAAGTGAACTTCTGGCTTGGCGAGGCCCTTTATGTGCAGGACCGCTATGCCGATGCCGCCACCGCTTATCTTGCCAGCGCGCGGGACTATGGCGACGGCGACAAGGCGCCCGACAGCCTTCTGAAACTGGGCATGTCCTTGGCGGCGCTGGGCCAGGTCGAACAGGCTTGCGGCGCCTTCGATCAGGTCGCAAGGTCCTACCCGAATGCTTCGGACCGGGTGACCAGAAATGTGGCGCGAGAGCAAGCCGCCAACAATTGCAACTGACGAGTGGAGCCAAGCTGCATCGCTTGAGGCTCTTCTTGCCCATGAACTGAATGCGCTGGGCGTTGAGCCGCCCCTGGCACTGGCGGTCTCCGGCGGCGGCGACAGTGCCGCGTTACTCCACCTTGTGGCCGGCTGGGCAGGGAAGGGTGGCCACGACCCCCAAACGATCTTTGTGCTGACGGTTGATCACGGCTTGCGCGAAGGCTCCCTTGGTGAAGCGCGGACGGTTGCCGCTTGGGCGCGGGCCCACGGGTTTCACCACGAAACGCTGGAATGGCGAGGCGCAAAGCCTCAATCGGGCATTCAGGAAAAAGCCCGGGTCGCGCGGCGGGAGCTTCTGTGCGGCTGGTGCCGCGATCACGGGGTGGGCGATCTTCTGCTCGCGCATACAAGTGGCGATCAGACCGAGACCGTGGGGATGCGGCTCTTAAAGGGTAGCGGCAGCGCAGGCCTTGGCGGGATGGAGCGCGTAGCAAAAGGCCCCTTTGGGGTACGGATTTGCCGGCCGCTTCTTGGCGTCTCGCGTGAGGGCTTGCGCGCGTGGCTCGTGGCCCATGGCCATGGCTGGATCGAGGACACGAGTAACGAAGACCTCGCTTTTGAGCGGGTGCAAATGCGCAAAGCGCTGGCTGGGACAACCGCGGCGGAGGCGCATCTTGATGATCTGGGTGCCGTCGCTCTGGCGGCGCGCGAAGCGCTGGATGCGGCGGCGGATCAGTTTTGCAGAGACGCGCTTGTGCTCCACGAGGCGGCATGGGCCGAGCTTGACCTTGTGGAGCTGCGGACCGCCCCGCGGGCCGTGGGCGAGCATGTGCTCAGCCGATTGCTTGTGGCGCTTGGCGGCGGCGATCATCCGCCGGCCCGGAAGAGCCTTGCCCGGCTCTATGAGGGGCTCGTCTCCTCCCGCCCTCGTGGCGGCACCCTCGCCAACTGCCTCGTTGCACCGAAGAGGGAGAAGGAGGGGCAGAATTCTGCGATTATTGGCCGGGAAGCGCGCAATATTTCTCACCTCGCCTTAACCGCGCGGCAATGGGCTCTGTGGGATCATCGCTTTGAGGTGAAATGCGCCGTCCCGGCGGTGGTGAAACCCTTGAAGGACGTGGGATTAGAGGCCTTCGGGGCGGCTGACCGGGAGAACATCAAGGCCGCCGTGCCGCCCCAATTGAGGGATAGCCTGATGGTGGTGGCCGGTGAGGATGGCGCGTATATGGTCCCGCACGCGGGCGTCGGTGCGGCAGACGCGGTGGAGGTCAGGTTCAGTCGGCTCAGGCCTTTTACCTCACTGAGCCCTGGGGGCATCGGCAAACCCGTGTGAAGAAAGGGCGGATGACTGGCATTTGCGGGGATAAGTCCTATCTTTCACACTTGAGCTCAAACAGAGCCGGAAGGCCAGAAGGTGGCGCCTCTCCCCGCAAGTGGGTGCGGTAGGCGATAAGGAAGACAAGTCTCATGAATCTTCGCAATTTCATGCTTTGGGTGATCGTCGCGCTGCTCGTCTTTGCGCTCTTCAACCTCTTTCAAAGCCCAACCCAGCAGAGCGCGTCTGCCAATATCGACTTCAGCCAGTTCATGGAGGAAGCCCGGGCGGGCAGTGTGGCGCAGGTGGAAATCCGCGAGGATCAAGTCTCGGGCACCTATACCAGCGGGCAGGAGTTTCAAACCGTCGTCTCCCAATACAATTCCGACTACATCAGCCAGCTTGAGGAAGCAGGCGTCCGCATTCGTTTCGTTTCCCCCAATTCGGGGATGAACCCGATCCTTGGTATTCTCGTTTCGTGGTTTCCCATGCTGCTGCTTATTGCGGTGTGGATTTTCTTCATGCGGCAGATGCAAGGGGGCGGGCGCGGCGCCATGGGCTTCGGCAAATCCCGCGCCAAACTGCTCACCGAGAAACACGGCCGCGTCACTTTTGATGATGTTGCGGGCGTTGATGAAGCCAAGGAAGAGCTGACCGAGGTCGTCGAGTTCCTGCGCGATCCGCAAAAGTTTCAGCGCCTGGGCGGCAAAATCCCCAAGGGCTGCTTGCTCGTCGGCCCGCCGGGCACCGGTAAGACGCTTCTGGCCCGCGCCATCGCCGGCGAGGCGAACGTGCCGTTCTTTACGATCTCGGGCTCGGATTTTGTGGAGATGTTTGTGGGCGTGGGCGCTTCCCGCGTGCGCGACATGTTCGAACAAGGCAAAAAGAACGCGCCGTGCATTATCTTTATTGACGAGATCGACGCGGTGGGCCGCCACCGGGGTGCGGGGCTCGGCGGCGGCAACGACGAACGCGAACAAACCCTCAACCAGTTGCTGGTGGAAATGGATGGCTTCGAGGCCAACGAAGGCGTGATCCTGATTGCCGCGACCAACCGGCCGGACGTGCTTGACCCGGCACTGCTGCGGCCCGGCCGCTTCGACCGCCAGGTGGTTGTTCCGAACCCGGACATTATCGGGCGCGAGAAAATTCTGCGCGTTCATATGCGCAAAGTCCCGCTGGCGCCGGATGTGGAACCCAAAATCATCGCGCGCGGCACGCCAGGTTTTTCCGGCGCCGACCTCGCTAATCTCGTGAACGAAGCGGCGCTGATGGCGGCGCGGCGCAACAAGCGCCTCGTCACCATGGCCGAGTTTGAAGACGCCAAGGACAAGGTCATGATGGGCGCCGAGCGCCGCTCCATGGTCATGACGGAAGAACAGAAAAAGCTCACCGCCTATCACGAGGGCGGCCATGCGCTGGTGGCGCTGAACGTGCCTGCGTCCGACCCGGTCCACAAGGCGACGATCATCCCGCGCGGCCGTGCGCTGGGGATGGTGATGCAGCTCCCCGAAGAAGATCAACTCTCCATGAGCCTTGAGCAGATGGAATCGCGCCTTGCCATCTTGATGGGCGGACGCATTGCCGAGGAACTTATCTTTGGCAAGGAAAAAGTGACTTCGGGCGCCTCGTCGGACATTCAGGCGGCAACGCGCATGGCGCGCGCTATGGTCACTCAATGGGGTTATTCGGACAAACTGGGCACCGTCTCCTATGGCGAAAACCAGGAAGAGGTGTTCCTTGGCCATTCGGTTGCGCGGCATCAAAACGTTTCCGAAGAAACCGCGCGCATTATCGATGCGGAAGTAAAGCGGCTTATCGAGGAAGCTCACGACACTGCTTACAAGATCCTCACCGAGAACCGCGACGATCTTGAAACCCTCGCGCAAGGGCTCTTGGAATACGAAACTCTTTCGGGTGATGAGATTACCGCGCTTCTCAAGGGCGAAAAGCCCAACCGGGAGGAGCCCGCCGACACCCCGCCGCCCACGGCCGGGGCGACATCGACGGTCCCCAAGTCAGGCCGCAAGCCTGACGAGATCAAAGGTACCCCGGAACCCGGCCCCCAAGGGGCCTAAAGGGGCCTAAAGGGGCCTGACAAGGGCTTGATTGCCAGAGGTCCAGGCTGCTAGGCCGCCATCCATGACAGACGCCGTCCTTTGCGGGCTTACGCTCGATGCCCCGCGCCTTATGGGCATTTTGAACGTCACGCCGGATTCCTTTTCCGACGGCGGGCGGTATCTCGATCTTGACGCCGCCATCGCTCATGCGCGGGCCATGAAAGCGGCGGGCGCCGACTTGATCGATGTCGGCGGCGAGTCGACCCGTCCGGGGGCGGACGACGTGCCGGTGGAAGAAGAACTCGCCCGCGTGATACTGGTTATCGAGCGGTTGGTGGCGGACGGCCTCGGCCCCGTTTCCGTCGACACCCGTAAGGCCCAAGTGATGCGCGAAGCGGCGCGCGCGGGCGCGGGCCTGATCAACGACGTTTCAGCGCTGACTTTCGATCCCAAGGCCCTGACGGCGGCGGCGGAAACGGGCCTGCCCATCGTGCTTATGCATGCGCAAGGTGATCCCAGGACCATGCAAAAGGCGCCGCACTATGACGATGTGGTGGGCGAGGTGCGCGGCTTTCTTGAGGCCCGCATCGCCGCGTGCGAGGCGGTGGGCATTCCCAAGGCCAAGATCGTTATCGACCCGGGCATCGGGTTCGGCAAGACGCTTCAGCACAATCTCGATCTACTCGCGGGACTGGATGCGCTGAGTGCGCTCGGCTGCCCGGTTCTGCTCGGCGCATCGCGCAAGAGCTTCATTGCCAAGATCGACGAGGGGGCGGACGCGGACCACCGGCTCGGCGGCTCCCTCGCCGCGGTGGCGGTGGGGCTTGCGCAAGGCGTGGTGCTCTACCGTGTTCACGATGTTTCCCAAACCGCTCAGTTCATTGCCGTCTGGAATGAAATAAATCGCAACCGAAAGTGAGCGGACGGGTCCCTTTTCCCGCCGCCTTTTGCTAAGCTAAGAAAGCACTTTGTCAGCCAATTGGGTAGGCGTGCATGACGCGGAGATACTTCGGCACAGACGGCATCAGGGGCACCGCGAACGTGGCGCCCATGGACCCCGAAACGGCGCTGCGCGTGGGCCTCGCCGCGGGGCGCGTCTTTACCAGGGGCGTCCACCGCCACCGGGTGGTGATCGGCAAGGACACGCGGCTCTCGGGTTACATGATCGAACCGGCACTGGTGGCCGGGTTCACGTCGGTGGGCATGGATGTCTTTTTGTTCGGGCCTTTGCCCACGCCCGCGGTCGCCATGATGACGCAATCTCTACGCGCCGATATGGGCGTGATGATTTCGGCCTCCCACAACGCTTATCAGGATAACGGCATCAAACTGTTCGGCCCTGACGGCTACAAGCTGTCGGATGAAACCGAACTTGAGATTGAGAAGCTGATGGACACGGGGCTTTCCGAAGGTCTCGCCGCTGCGGACCGGCTCGGCCGCGCCAAACGGATCGACGATGCGCAGGCGCGATATGTCGAGCTCGCCAAAGGGACCATCAAGGAAAGCGTCTCGCTCGAAGGCCTCAAGATCGTTCTCGATTGCGCCAATGGGGCGGCGTATAAAGTGGCGCCGCTTGTGCTTTGGGAACTTGGCGCCGAAGTGGTGCCCATCGGTGTCGGCCCCGACGGGTTCAACATCAACAAGGGCTGCGGGTCCACCAGTCCCGAAGCCATGTGCGAGGCGGTGCGCGAGCACAAGGCCGACCTCGGCATTGCTCTTGACGGCGATGCGGACCGGGTAGTCATTGCCGATGAAAAGGGGCGGCTTATCGACGGGGATCAGATGATGGCGCTGATCGCCTCGCGCTGGAGCCAGAGCGGGCGCCTTCAAAAGAACACCGTGGTGGCAACCTCCATGTCCAATCTCGGCTTTGAGAAGTTTCTCACCGCGCAAAAGATCAATCTCATCCGCACCAATGTGGGCGACCGCTATGTGGTGCAGGCCATGCGCGATGGCGGTTACAATCTGGGCGGCGAGCAATCGGGCCACATCGTCATGAGCGATTTCACCACCACCGGCGACGGCCTTATCGCGGCCCTGCAGGTGCTTGCGGAGATGGTGCGCGGCGGCAAGCCCGTGAGCGAGATTTGCCATCTTTTCGAACCTTATCCCCAGCACCTTGAAAATGTGCGTTTCAACGGCACATCGCCGCTTGAGGCCCAAGAGGTCAAGAAAGCGATCGCGGGCGGTGAGGCAGCGCTTGAAGGCAAGGGGCGTCTTGTTATCCGCAAGTCCGGCACCGAGCCGCTGATCCGCGTCATGGGCGAGGGCGAAGATGACGGCCTCGTGCGGCAAGTGATCGGCGACATTGTTGCGGCGGTCGAGCGGGCTTCGGCCTAGCGGAACATGAGCGGACGCGTTGCAAAAGGCCGTGTGCTGATCGTTGCGGGATCGGACTCAGGTGGCGGCGCGGGGATTCAAGCTGACATCAAGACCTGTACCGCACTCGGCGGCTTTGCCATGACCGCGGTCACGGCGGTGACGGTTCAAAACACCCAAGGGGTTTCCGGCATTCACGAAGTGCCCACCGATATTGTTTCAGGCCAAATGCGCGCGGTTCTTGAAGACTTGGGCGCCGATGCGGTGAAGACCGGGATGCTCCATTCGGCGGAAATCATTGAAAATATCGCGGCGGCGCTCGATACCTTCAAAGGGCGCGCGCCCTTGGTCGTTGATCCAGTGATGGTCGCCAAGGGCGGCGCGCGGCTTTTAGAGCAATCCGCCGTGGACGCCCTTAAGGCGGAGCTTCTTCCCCGCGCGGCGCTTGTTACGCCCAACATTCCCGAAGCCGAAGTTCTTACTGGTCTCACCATCGAAACACCCGATCACCAGGCGGAAGCGGGCGGAAAAATCGTGGCCATGGGCGCGGGCGCGGCGCTTATCAAGGGCGGTCATTTGCTGGGAGCGCAAGTAACCGATGTGCTGGTCACGAAGGAGGGCGCGGAGACGTTTACATCCCCCCGCATCGACACTGAAAATACCCACGGCACGGGCTGCACGCTCGCCACCGCCATTGCCACGCATCTTGCGCAAGGCAGATCCTTGCGCGAGGCGGTGGCACAGGCGCAGGCTTACGTGTATGAGGCCATCCGTACTGCGCCGGGATTTGGCAAGGGACATGGCCCCCTCAACCACGTCCACACATTGCCGGCTACGGAGCCGGATGAATAAGGGCAAGGGATCAGGTATGGAACTTACGCTTTATCAGGTCGATGCTTTTGCGGACGAGGTCTTCAAGGGCAACCCTGCCGCCATTGTGCCGCTCGAATGCTGGCTAGGGGATGAAACCCTGCAGGCGATCGCGCTTGAAAACAATCTCTCGGAGACAGCCTACTTCATTCGCCATGAAGACGGCGTGCCCGGGCATTATCATTTGCGCTGGTTCACACCGCGCGCGGAAGTGGATCTCTGCGGTCACGCGACGCTGGCAAGCGCCTTTGTACTGTTTGAGTTTTTGGGCGAGCAGTCGGACAAGCTGGCCTTCGAGACGCGCAGTGGCGCGCTTCATGTGGAGCGGGGTGCGGACGGTGCGCTCGCCATGGATTTTCCCGCGCAGACCACCGATGCACGGCTCGACAATCCGGAATTGATCGTAGAGTTCGAGGCAGCGATTGGCACGAAGATCGAAGCGCCCCTCATGCGCCTGCCCTACAGCCTTTTCGTTCTTGAGAGCGAGGCGGATCTCCGCGCCGTGCATGATCTCAGTGCCATCGGCTCGGCGCTTGAGCGCTCGCCGTTCTGGGCGCTTTTGATCACGGCGCCAGCGGATGAGGAGCGGGACTACGATTTCGTCTCACGGTTCTTTGCGCCGGGCAAGGGGGTTCCCGAAGACCCCGCCACCGGATCGGCCCATTGCCTGCTCGCGCCTTACTGGGCCGAGCGATTGGGCAAGAGTGAGCTTGTGGGGTATCAGGCCTCGCAGCGCGGCGGTGTGGTCCACTGCGCCATGAATGGCGGCCGCGTTACGCTTTCGGGCAAGGTGTCGCCTTACCTGCAAGGGCGGATTTCCATCCCCGATATTGGTTAAGAGCGGCGCGCCGCGCGCAATGCAGAGTTCACAATTCTCCTGTTGACCTGCGTCGCCGACTCCGGTCATCTCATAAGTGGGCCACGCCTCCCCAACGAGGCGCTTCTATTCTGGAAGGAATAGTCATGACTGATACGTTGACGGCAGCGATGCCGAACGTGCGGCCCCAGCGGCCGCATTTTTCGTCTGGACCATGCGCAAAGCATCCAGGCTGGACCCCGGACGCGCTGTCGGGCGCGGTGGTGGGGCGCTCGCACCGCTCAAAGCCGGGGCAGGCGAAACTCAAGGCCGCCATCGACGAGACCAAGGCGCTTCTCGAACTCCCCGAAGACTACCGCGTTGCCATTGTTCCTGCGTCCGACACGGGCGCCGTCGAGGCCGCCATGTGGTCCCTGCTCGGCGCGCGCGGGGTGGATCTTTTTGGCTGGGAGAGTTTCGGGAGGGGCTGGATTTCCGACGCGGTCAAGGAGCTTAAGCTGGACGATGTGCGCCTTTTCGAAGCGGACTTCGGCGATCTTCCCGATCTTGCGCAGTACGATGGCGCGCGGGATTGCGTCTTTACCTGGAACGGCACCACGTCGGGGGTGCGCGTGCCCAATGCGGACTGGATCCCCAGGACCCGCGAAGGATTGACCATTTGCGATGCGACCTCGGCGGCCTTCGCGCAAGACCTCGACTGGGCCAAGCTCGATGCGGCGACGTTCTCCTGGCAGAAGGTGATGGGCGGCGAAGCGGCGCACGGCATGATCGTGCTGTCCCCTCGCGCCATCGAGCGGCTTGAAAGTTACACGCCCCCCTGGCCGCTGCCCAAAATCTTCCGCCTTGCGAAGGACGGCAAGGTGGACCATGCGATCTTCGAGGGATCGACGCTCAACACGCCGTCGCTTCTGGTGGTCGAGGATTATCTGAACACCCTCAAGTGGGCGCGGGGCGTGGGTGGCCTTAAGGGCCTGATGGCGCGCGCGGATGCGAGCGCCGCGGCGCTTGGCGCATGGGTGGAGTGCACGTCTTGGGTCGACTATCTGGCGCGCGATCCCGCCACGCGGTCGAACACGTCCGTCTGTCTGCAGATCGTCGATCCGTGGTTCACCGCGCTTGACAAGGGCGATCAAGCAGCTTTTGCCAAAGAACTGCCCGCGCTCTTGGAAGGCGAAGGCATCGCCTTTGATATCGGTGCTTATCGGGGCGCACCGCCGGGCCTCCGCATCTGGTGCGGCGCGACGGTGGAAACCCAGGACATCGAAGCGCTTTGCCCCTGGCTCGACTGGGCGTTCGATCAAGTCAAAAGCAAGGGCTGACCCCATGGCGAAGGTTCTTATCTCGGACAAGCTCTCGCCCGCGGCGGCAGACATATTTAAGGCGCGCGGGATCGACGTCGACTTCAAGCCCGGCCTCGAAAAGGACGAGCTTCTGAGCATCATTGCAAACTATGACGGGCTTGCCATCCGCTCGGCGACCAAGGTGACGGCAAAGCTCATCGAGCGCGCGGACAACCTCAAGGTCGTAGGCCGCGCGGGGATCGGTGTCGATAATGTGGACATCCCGGCGGCGAGCGCGCGCGGCATTGTGGTGATGAACACGCCCCACGGCAATTCGGTGACCACCGCTGAGCACGCGATTGCGTTGATCCTGAGCCTTGCCCGCGACATCCCAGCGGCGAATGCGTCAACGCAAGACGGCAAATGGGAAAAGGCGCGCTTCATGGGTGTCGAGGTCACGGGCAAGACGCTGGGCCTTGTGGGCTGCGGCAATATCGGCTCCATCGTGGCAAGCCGAGCGCAAGGGCTCAAGATGCGCGTCATCGCCTACGATCCGTTTTTGTCGGAAGACCGCGCGGCCGAGATGGGCGTTCAAAAGGTCGAGTTGGATGAGCTTTTGCCGCGTGCCGATTTTATCACTCTGCACACGCCGCTTACGGATCAGACGCGGAACATCATTTCCGCCGATGCCATCGTCAAGATGAAAAAAGGCGCAAGGCTGATTAACTGCGCGCGCGGCGGTCTTGTGGACGAAGCGGCGGTGCGCGCCGCCCTCGATAGCGGTCATCTTGGCGGCGCGGCATTTGACGTTTTCATCGAGGAACCCGCGAAGGAGAACATTCTGTTTGGCGCGGAGAACCTTATCGCAACCCCCCACCTGGGCGCGGCCACCACCGAGGCCCAAGAAAAAGTAGCGCTGCAAGTGGCCGAGCAAATGGCGGACTTTCTGCTCACCGGTGCGGTGAGCAATGCGGTGAACATGCCGTCCATTTCGGCGGAAGAAGCGCCCAAGCTGCGGCCCTTTGTGGAGCTTGCCCAGAAGCTCGGCCTCTTTGTGGGCCAGCTTGTGCGCAGCGCCGTTGATGAGGTGATCATCGAATATGTGGGCGATGTGGCGGAAATGAACACCAAGGCGCTTACCTCCGCGGTGGTGGAAGGGGTCCTCAAACCCGCGCTCTTTGAGGTCAACATGGTCTCCGCGCCGGTCATTGCCAAACAGCGCGGCATCAAGATTACGGAGACCATGCGTGAGGGGCAACGCGTCTATGGAAGTTTTATCCGCGTGACCGTGAAGACCGGCCGCTCCACCCGCAACGTCGCGGGCGCCATCCAATCGGGCGATCAGATCCGGCTTATCGAGGTCAAAAGCATCAACATGGATGCGCACCTCGCGCCGCACATGATCTATACCGTGAACGAAGACAAGCCCGGGTTTATCGGTTCGCTGGGCACGCTCCTGGGCGAGGAAGGCGTGAATATCGCGAGCTTCCATCTGGGCCGCGAGCGCGCGGGGGGCGAAGCCATCGCGCTTTTGGAAGTGGATGCCAAGGTGCCCCGCGAGGTGGTGGAAAAGCTGCGCGCCCTGCCGTTGGTAACCTACGCCAAGGCTTTGGAATTTTAAAGATTCCCTTCGCTTTCTGGGCCTGATTGGGATAGGGTCCGGCACCGTCTGACAATTCGTTTAAAGGAGAGGCCCCGTGGCAAATGTCGCCGTGGTCGGCGCCCAATGGGGCGACGAGGGCAAGGGAAAGGTGGTCGACTGGCTGTCGGAGCGCGCCGACGTGGTGGTGCGCTTCCAAGGTGGCCATAATGCGGGCCATACGCTGGTCATCGACGGGGTGACATATAAACTGTCGCTGCTTCCCTCGGGCATTGTGCGACCGGGCAAGCTCTCGGTGCTCGGGGGTGGTGTGGTGGTGGACCCTTGGGCGCTTGTAGAAGAGATCGAAGAGATTTCGGCGCGCGGCGTGACGATCACACCAGACAATCTGGTTATCGCCGACAACGCCCCCTTGATTCTGCCGGTTCATTCGGAAATCGACGTGCTGCGCGAAAGCTCGAATGTGTCGACGCGCATCGGCACCACCAAGCGCGGCATCGGCCCGGCTTATGAGGACAAAGTGGGCCGCCGCGCGGTGCGGCTGATTGACCTTGCGGACGAGGACGTGCTCGCGGCGCGCATCGACACATTGCTTGAACATCACAACGCCCTTCGGCGCGGCTTTGGCCGCAACGAGGTGGATCGGGACGAGTTGATCGCCGGGTGCCGCGCCATTGCGCCCAAAGTCCTGCCCTATGCCGATTGCGTCTGGCGGCGGCTTGACGATGCGCGGCGTCACGGCAAGCGCATCTTGTTTGAAGGCGCGCAAGGGGTGATGCTGGACGTGGACCACGGCACCTATCCTTTTGTGACGAGTTCCCACACGGTGGCGGGGCAGGCGGCGGCGGGGTCCGGCATGGGGCCGGGCGCGGTGGACTATGTGCTCGCCATCACCAAGGCCTATACGACCCGTGTGGGCGAGGGGCCGTTCCCCACCGAGCTTCTGGACGAGGTGGGCCAACGCCTGGGCGAACGGGGCCATGAGTTCGGCACGGTGACCGGGCGCCAGCGGCGTTGCGGCTGGTTCGATGCGGCGATGGTGCGCCAGTCACTCACTACCTGCGGCGCGACGGGGATCGTGCTGACCAAGCTCGACGTGCTCGACGGCTTTGAGGAGCTTAAAATCTGCACGGGCTACAAGTCGGGCGGCGACGAGATCGACTTTTTCCCTGCGGGCATGGGCGCGCAAGCGGCGGTGACGCCGGTTTATGAGACGCTGCCGGGCTGGACGGAATCCACCGAAGGCGCGCGGTCCTGGGGCGATCTCCCCGCCGCCGCGGTCAAATACGTCAAGCGCGTGGAGGAACTGACTGGCGTGCCCGTGGCACTGCTTTCCACCTCACCGGAGCGCGAAGACATGATCCACATGCACGATCCGTTTGAGGGATAGAGTTTTGAGGCAGGAACTCAGTCCAAATACTCCGTCCGGGCGTCCGCCACCTCAGTGCGGCGTTCGCGCAAAGCCGCCTTCATCGCCTTCTGCACCTTCTCGAAGGATCGCACTTCGATCTGGCGCACGCGCTCGCGGGAAATGTCATATTCCTTGGACAAATCCTCGAGAGTCACCGCGGGGTCCGTAAGCCGCCGCTGGACGAAGATATGCCGCTCGCGCTCATTGAGTTCTTCAAGCGCGATCGAAAGAAGCTCGCGCCGCTCGTCGAGTTCTTCGCGCTGGGCCAGTTCTTCTTCCTGGGTTTCGGATTCGTCCACCAGCCAGTCTTGCCACTCCGCGCCTTCGCCGTCGGCGCGCATGGGGGCGTTTAAGGACGTATCCCCGCCCGACATGCGCCGGTTCATCATGGTCACTTCGTCTTCGGTGACACCGAGCCGGTGCGCGATCTTTTCCACTTGGTCGGGTTTCAGATCGCCTTCTTCGAGGGCGGAGATCTGTCCCTTGATCTTGCGCAGATTGAAGAAAAGTTTTTTCTGCGCGGCGGTGGTGCCGATTTTCACAAGGCTCCAGGAGCGCAAAATATATTCCTGGATCGAAGCGCGGATCCACCACATGGCATAGGTGGCAAGGCGAAAGCCCTTCTCCGGCTCGAAGCGTTTCACCGCTTGCATCAGGCCCACATTGCCTTCGGAGATGACCTCGCCCATGGGCAGGCCGTAGCCGCGATAGCCCATGGCGATCTTGGCAACGAGCCGTAGGTGACTGGTGACGAGCTGATGTGCCGCATCCGCATCCTCATGCTCTTTCCAGCGCTTGGCGAGCATGTATTCCTCATCCTTCTCAAGCATGGGGAATTTGCGGATTTCAGAAAGATATCTTGAAAGGCCGCCCTCTGGCGTGAGGGCCGGCAGATTTGTATTGGCCATTTGTCCCTTCCTCGGTCGCTTACCTTTGTAACCGCGGGAAGCATCCCTCAATCAGGCAATGCCCCCTTGGCGCAACGCCGCACCTCCCCGAGCATGCGGCGGACTTTCCAAGGGGATAATGTAGCGGGGAAATGCGGTTTTTTGAAGGGCCGTGCGGTCCGCTCACCCGCCTTTTAAGTCATTGATAAGGCTTGCAAAATCATCCGGCACCAGGGATTTGAAGTGCAGTGTTGCGCCGGTGACAGGGTGGGCAAAGCCAAGCTCCGCCGCATGAAGCGCCTGACGGGGAAAGGTCTTGAGCGCGCCGGGCGCCGCCTTTCCGCCCTTGAGTTTCATGCCGGATCCGTAAAGCGGATCGCCCACCACCGGGTGGCCGATGTGCGCCAGGTGAACGCGGATCTGGTGGGTGCGGCCCGTCTCAAGCTTGCACTTAACAAGGCTCGCCCACGGATCGGACTTGGGGCCATAGCTCTTTTGTGCCTCGTAGTGAGTGACAGCATGACGTCCGCTCGTTTTCGTTACCGCCATTTTCTTCCGGTTATGACGGCTGCGGTCGATGTGTGTGTCCACGGTGCCTTTGCGGGGGTTGGGACGGCCGCGCACAAGGGCAAGATAAGAGCGGGCGATGTCGCGCCTCGCAAAGAGCTTCGAGAGGGCCTCGTGCACCTTCGCGGTTTTGGCGGCCACCATCAGCCCGGATGTATCCTTGTCGAGGCGGTGAACGATGCCGGGGCGCGCGACACCGCCAATGCCTTTGAGGCTTTCGCCGCAATGGGCGATGAGCGCGTTGACGAGCGTCTTGTCCGGATTGCCGGGCGCCGGATGAACCACAAGCCCCGCGGGCTTGTCGACAACGATCAAGTGCTCGTCCTCGAACACCACATTAAGGGGGATCGCTTGCCCCTCGGGCGCGGCGGGCGCGGGCGGCGGCACGGTGACGGTGATCTCGTCCCCTGCGTTCACCTTTGCGGCGGGATCGGTCGCGGGCTCCCCATTGCGGGTGACGCCGCCTTCAAGAATGAGCGCCTTGAGCCGCGAGCGCGAAAGCCCCGGGCATGCGTCCGCCAGCGCCTTGTCGAGGCGGGCCGGGCCTTCTGAAATGGTAATGCTGAGATGCTCGCTCATGGCGAGAGGCTTAGGGTAGGGTGAAATCAACGTCAAACTGCAAAAGAAAAGGCCGCCAGTACCGGCGGCCTTTTCATCAAGCTCGTGATTGGCCTTAGAAGGGAAGCCAGCTACGCCTGCGTGAGTAGCTGAGATAGCCCACATTGGCGCCCGCGCGCAGGCCAACGCCCGTGCGCATGGGAACCAGCGTGATGCCTTCCGCCCGTTGGTAGTTCACCCCGATGCCCGCAACGAGGTAGTAGGACCCTTCCACGCCCGGGAACCGGCGGTAGATATCGTCCGGGTCCTGAAGATCATAGACCAATGTAAAGACCTGGCTGGCGTTGCCGCCCGCATCAAAGCCCACGCTTGGGCCTTGCCAGAAGACGCGCCGTTCTTCGCCCGCGGCGGTGAACAGGTTGCCCTCGCCATAGCGCAAGCCAAATCCGATGGCGCCCGAGCCTTCGGATCCGGTGATGTAGCCGTTGGGCTCCCCAAGGTCTTCAAAGACCCGCGCCACGACCTCGGCGGCCGCTTCCGATGTGATGTCGAAGAAATCCGCCACCGCATCGACGACTTCGTTTTCGGTCAAGGTGTCTTCGGCGTTCTGGGCCAATACCGAGGTGGAAAGCCCACCCGCCAGGACAATGGCGGCGGCAAGGCCGATCGCCGGTTTCAGGAACTCATAAAGCGCAGTCATTGTTACGCTACCTCCGTCTCAATTTCCCGCCTGCCACAGGGGCCCACATAGTGACCTAAGATTGGGCCCGCGTCACCCGCCTTCCTGCAGCGCAGCATCAGATTAGGGCCATTCTGTGCCGTCCGGGGCGGCATGGGGCTTGCTAGGCTAGGGAACCCGCGAAAATCGGGACTTTGCGGGCTTTGCGGGACACCGACTGCGACGGGAAACCGGCGCGGCGGCAGAGACCGGCCGGTTAACTGATTGCGGGGGTGACAGTTAACCGCCGGTCTCTTTTCTTGTGGGCTTCAGGTTACAGGCTTCAGGCCTTGCGCCCCCGGGCGACAAATCCCGGATTGAGAAAACCCCGCTCCGCATGGCCGTAATCGAAAGGCGCGCCGTCCAGGCCGGTCACTTCACCGCCCGCCGCGCGCAGCACGGCATGAGCGGCGGCAACGTCCCACTCGCAACTGCTCTGGGGTTGGCGCGGGTAGATGTCCGCCTCGCCGGTGGCAATGAGGCAAAACTTGAGCGAGGAGCCCATCTCCTTGTGGGCGGTGATGTTGAATGCGCGCAGGAATTCCTCGACCGCTTCGTGTTTGTGCGATCCGCTCGAGACCGCCACCAGCCCTTCAGGAGGCGGGGTGCGCGCGGCAATCGGTTGTGGTGCGTTCTCGCCGATGCCGCCCGCGCCTTTTTCGGGGTGCACGGTTTGCGAAAAAGCCTTGCCGGGGCCCGTGGCGTAGAAAAGACGCGCCATGGCGGGCGCGTAAACCACCCCCATGGTGGGCACGCCCTCTTCGATCAAGCCGATATTGACCGTGAACTGATCATTGCGCTTGAGAAACTCTTTGGTGCCATCAAGCGGGTCCACGAGAAAGAACTGCGCGCCGAGGGTTTCCGGAACGCGGCCCGCTGCGACCTCTTCCTCGGCAACCACCGGAATATGCGGCGCGAGGCGGTGGAGGGCGTTCAAGAGAATTTCTTCCGCCTCGTGATCGGCCTTGGTCACGGGCGAGCGGTCGTCCTTGCGCATAACCTCAATGTCGTTTTCGTAGTGCGACATGATCGCGCCGGCCGCTTCCACGGCGGCTTCGATGAGGCCCTTTGCAAGGCCCTCCCGGTCTTCGATTGCGTTTTTTTCTTCGGCCATTGCGCGTCCCCAAGCCCCGCTTACCCGCACACAAAGCATCACCCCCGTTGAGGGGTCAAGCGGGGCGTTGCTCCGTGGCAGGATTAACAGCTTCTTAACGCGTTGCGGTTGGCAATAGGGCGAAGCCCCGGGCAATATCGTTCGGGTTCACTGATTCGGGGAGTTTTTATGTCTGAAGAGGCCGCCGCCCGCGAACTCGCCACCGCCGCGCTTTTGTCGTCCCGACTGTGCCACGATCTCATCAGCCCTGTCGGCGCTCTTGCCAACGGCCTTGAGGTCTTGGCCGAGGAAACCGATGCGGAAATGCGCGGCATCGCCATGGATCTGATCAACAACAGCGCGCAGCAAGCCTCGATCAAGCTGCAATTTGCACGTTTCGCCTATGGGGCGGGCGGGTCCGCCGGGGACGCCATCGACACTACCGAGGCCGAAAAGGTGGTCCGCGCTTATATTGAATCCACCAAGGCGGAACTCGTCTGGAAGGCGCCCACCATCGCCGCGCCCAAGGACGCCGTTAAGTTGCTGTTAAACTTCGTGATGATCGGGCTCGACGCCATCCCGTATGGCGGCAAGATCGAAGCCACCCTCGAAGAAGAACCCGGCGCGCTCCAGATCATTGTTTCGGCCACGGGGAAAAAGGCGAGGTTTTCCGACGTCACCCGGGCGCTTCTGACCGACGGGCCCGTCGAGGACCCCCTCAATCCGCGCTCCATCCAGGCCTATTATGCGGCGCTTATCAGCCGCGCCCTGGGCCTCAAGCTCAATCTGTCCGAAGGCGAAGAACAGGTCGCGATTTGCGCCAGATTTCCGGCAGTTTCCTGATCCCGGCTATGCGCGGCGATTAGCGAGATTCCTTCAAGGGCTGTTTACCCTTTGGGTCGATAGTGTCCATGCCCGAGAAGAAATAGGGGCTGCTCGCGGAGCGCGTATTCTTGGCGAACGCCATACCCGCCCCCACGCCGGTTGAGGAAAGAGCATGAGGCACTGTCTCGTAGTCGACGACTCGCAGGTCGTTCGCAAGGTTGCGCGGCGAATCTTCGAAGAGCTTGAGTTTGAAACAAGCGAAGCCGAGGACACGGAACAGGCGTTGCGGGCCTGCAGCGGTTCCTTGCCTGACGTCATCCTGGTTGACAGCGATATCCCGTCCTTGGGCGGTATCGACTTCATGCGCGCTTTGCATCGCATCAAGGGCGGTTTCCGCCCCGCTGTCTTTTTCCTGATGGCCGAGAACGACGTGGCGCAGATTACCGAGGCCGTTGAAAAAGGCGCGCGCGATTTCCTCATGAAGCCGTTTGACCGCGAAACGGTCGAGGCAAAGCTCGCTGCCGCCGGGCTCGGTATCGCGGAAGATGAAGCCAGCGACGCCGAAGATACAGCCAGCGCCGCAGAAGACGAAGCGGACGCCGCGGACGCTGCGGAAGACGCGGCCGAGGCTTAAGCCTCCAACTTGCCCTCCAACAAAAAGGCGCCCCGAACAGGGGCGCCTTCGGTGCTGAAGTCAGGGAGTGACGTGTTACGCCGCCGCTTCCTCAACAGGGTCACGCAGCACGTAGCCACGGCCCCATACGGTTTCGATGTAATGGTCACCGCCGGTCGCCGCGGCCAGTTTCTTGCGTAGCTTGCAGATGAACACATCGATGATTTTGAGTTCGGGCTCGTCCATCCCGCCATAGAGATGATTGAGGAACATTTCCTTGGTGAGCGTTGTGCCCTTGCGGAGCGAAAGTAGCTCCAACATTTGGTATTCCTTGCCCGTCAGGTGCACCGGCTGGCTGTCCACCTCAACGGTCTTGGCGTCGAGATTCACCTTGAGCTTGCCGGTGGAGATGACTGACTCCGAATGACCCTTCGAGCGGCGCACGATGGCATGAATGCGCGCGATTAGCTCGTCCTTGTGGAAGGGCTTGGTCATATAATCGTCGGCGCCGAAGCCCAGGCCCCGCACCTTGTTCTCGATGCCCGCCAGGCCGGAAAGAATGAGGATCGGCGTGCCGATCTTGGATGTCCTGAGCGTTTTAAGAACCTCGAACCCGTTCATGTCGGGCAGGTTCAAATCCAGCAGAATGATGTCGAAATCGTAGATTTTCCCCAGATCTACGCCCTCTTCACCCAGATCCGTCACATAGACGTTGAACCCCTCGGACTTGAGCATCAGATCGATGCTTTGCGCCGTCGCGCTATCGTCCTCGATGAGTAGCACTCGCATCGGACACCTCGCTTCCCTGTGACCCCGGTCCCAGGAGCCCCCCTGAAAGACCTCATGGTTAATCGTCAAGGAAGGTTAAGGAGGGACCGCAAACAAAGAGTTAACGATCCCTTCCGGGGCACACGCTTCCGAGGCGACTATAGGGATTGATTCGTGATAATCGCAGGGAATCTGCGCGATTCCGCACCATTCGGCCGTGTGCCAAAGGGGCCCGGCGCGGTTTTTGCTCTGCCGTTCACCGGCGCTTAAGCCCGGCCCGTTAGGGTTCAGGGACGGTTAGGTAAAGCCAAGGTTTCCAAGGCGTGGGGGTTTCCCGCGGGCTTGGACGGGGAGGGGTCCCCGCAAGGAGCGCATCTAGCTCCCGCCTGGCGGTGGAAGGGAAGGGACTTGCAGATGACGAAACAATCGCTGGCTCGTCTGCAGCAACACAAAGTCGATCAGATCCGCGAAAAGCTGGCGGGTCTTGAGTCCATGCGGGCCGAGCTTCTGGCGCGGCGCGAGCAACTGGACGAAACCCTCGACCGCGAGCGGGTCCGTTCAAAAGACAGCCACATCGGGCGAGTTGCCTTTCCGACCTTCCTCAAATCCGTAAGGGACCGTCAGGCCAATTTGCAGCGCTCGGCGGGTGAAATCGTCGAGCAGATCATCGATGTGCGCGAGGAACTCGCCCAGGCGCTCCGTGAGCTGCAGACCTTCGAAAACTCCGAGCGCACCGAACAGCAGCGCAAAGGCACGCCCGCGCCCATGGCCGTCGGCGCCATGGCGACAGGCACCCAGCGCCGCAGCGCGGTCTAGTTACGTCCGCTCCTGCCACTAGTCCTTTTTTGGAGGAGGTGGCGGCGGCGGCGGTGGTGGCGGTTTGACCTGCGTTGGGGGTGGTTTTCCATCATTTTGCCCCTTGTTTACTCCGCTTTGTCCACCGTCTGTCGATGGAGGGGGGGTGCCTCTTTCCTTACTCATTGTCATACCTTTCCCAGTTATCTGACCTAGTTCTCGCCACCAGTACTTTCACCACCTCTTGGCGGGCCCTTTTCGGGGGGAGGAGGAGGAGGTGGTGGTGGTGGTGGTGGTGGCTTGACATTGGTCTTTGGTGGTGGTGGTGCGTTGAGCCCCTCATTGATATGGCGCTTTCCACCACCTTCTCCAGATTTTCTGCCATTTCCCATTGCCTTTCCAATCCTTTCTTAGAAACTCAACCCATTCAACCTCGGTCGCACTAATTAGTATTGAGGTTACATCTTTGAGATCTTCGTTGTCAGCTACGTGAACCCAAGCCGGATATCTAATCACGAACTCCCCACTGTTCGGTGTAGATGGAAATCGTGCGGGCCAACCATAAAGTCGTCTCCCGTCCTTTAGGTGCAACACGATATACGTTACATCTTCGTAGAAAGCGCGAAACCACTCATTCGGACCAGTCGTCTCGCGTGTCATGCCGACCAATCGCAATATCCAATGTGGGAAGTCCTTGTTCACGCAAAACGCAAAAGTGATTCCTATGACAATAGCGGTTGCACTTGGTGCCAATGCTTCAGACTGCCTGGTCCATTCACCAATACTTATCCATTGGCCAATCCAAAGAAACAACGGCTCTTCGATTCTAACGATTGCCTGAATAATCAGTGTAAAGACTAATGCTTCTATGATTCTTTCAAATTGGTTTGGCTTAGTGTGGGGAACAAAACCATAGAAAACCCAAGCGGCAAGAAAGCCGGGCAACAAAAACTGTAAGAAGCTGATTAGTTGCTCGGATAGCGCCATTTCCGCTCCAAAGTAGAACCAAACGTGACACTACCTTAAATCAGCACATCGTCTCAACATCGGCTTTTAGTTGTGCGATATGATGGTTGGGATCGAGTATCCTGACCGCGGCCCTACCAGCCGCCGCCACCTCCGCCGCCACCTCCACCACCAGAAAACCCGCCGCCGCCCACGCCGGAGCTGGAACCCGGCGCCGTTGCAGCCGCCGCGATGGAGCTGGTGACCGAGCTGGCGATGGCGCCGCCAAACCCGGCCGCTCCGTATCTGTGCCAGCGGGTGCCGTGATACCAGTGGGGGTGGTAGGTCTCGCCCTCGACCGCGGCGGCCTTCAGCACGTCGTCGAACTGCTCGCTCCATTTGTTTTCCACTTCGAGCGCCAGCGCGTATGGCAGGTACTTCTCAAACAATTCGGGCGTTTTCTCGGGCGGGTGCAGCCCCTCAAGCCGGTGGCGTTCGGCGGTGGAGAGATACATGCGAAAGCCTTCGATCTGGTCCATGATCTTGCGGCCCTTGGCGGTGGGCGCTTTTAGGAGATCAAAGTAAAGCGGGGTGAGCGCCGCCATGAAGATGGCAAAGACAAGCGCAACGCCGCTGAACGGCGCCCCAAGCGTAAAGTAGAAAAGCGTTCCCACACCCACGAGCGCGAGGGCCAGCACCAGAAAGAAAACGCCAAGCAATATGCTCGCAAGGCCGCCCTCGGTAATCTTCTCATAGCCCACATAGGCGATGGCGCCGCCGAAGACGGTCCAGCCCCCCAGCCACAGCGCGGCGATGATCGCGGCGCCGGGGTCGAACGAGGTCAGCCCCATCAGGATGAGGACGATCAGCGTTCCCGCAACGCCCGGGATCATATACTGGGTGTTGCGCACGAAGTTGGCAGCTTCGTATTCGCGCTTGAGCGAGCTTTTAAGCGCAGAGATCGCGGATGAAAATGTCGCGTGATGGGTTTGCTTCAGCTTGATCGAGCTTCGCGTGCCCAGGAGCTTGTCCGCGATCTTCTTCTCCCCCGGGGAAAGAACGCTCGGATCCCCCGCCGCCTTGACCAGTTTGAAAGTGCGGCCTTCCTCTTCGATGGTGAGGTAGCCCTTGACCGCCATGTCGATAATGGCGGCGGTGAAGGCCCTTTGGTCGAACCCCATGCGGTCGACAAAGCGCACCGCGGCGGGGGAGAACCCTTCGGGGGGCTCGAACAGCGGCACGACCGTGCCCTTGGCGGGGTCGCGGCCGACGCTCCCCCAAGCCCAATGGTAGTAAGCAAAGACCGCAATCGCGCCCAGAAGCGCAATGAGCAGATGCAGGTTGTCTGAAAAGACCCGGCCCGTGCGCTCGGCCATCGTGGGGGCGGCAACGAGGCCCTTCTCGAATGAGACCGCAATGGTGAAGCCTTCTTGAGCACGCAGGGGCCGGGCGGCGGAGAGCGTAACGAGCCCCGGCACATTCCGGTCAACCGTGTAGGCTTGCTCCCTTAACCCGAAACTTCCCGTGTAGCCCTCGGCGGTCAATGCGGACGCGCCTTGCGGCAGGTGCACTGTCACCTCCGCCCGGTCGATGGGAAAAACCCAATCGGTGGGCGTGGCGGTGAAATAGAGCTCATCAAACTCGTCGCCAAAGAAAAGCTGATGCGTGGTGCGGTAGCGGATGACGTAGGTGTAAACGCCCGAGGTGAGAAAGGTGTTTGCATCGCCCACATAAGTGCGCACGCCGTTGGCGCGGCTTTCTGTATGCCAGGGCTCGGGCCGCCCGTCGCGCGTGACCTCAAGAACCTCAAAGCCGACATGCACGCGGTTTCCATAACGGTCCCGGTAGCGCGTGGGGAAGTCGCGGTAGATGCCGCGGCGAATGTCCCGCCCCAGCGCCGTCACCGTGATCGTTTCAGTGACGATGAGATCGCCGCTTTCTTCAATAACGATGTCGGTCGCGTAAAGATGAATGCGCTCGTCGCGCGCGGGCGAGAACGATGTGCTATCCGGTTTCTGAGCGAATGCCGCAAGGGATGAAAGCGTGAAGACGATCGCCGCGGCGAGGCCGAGGCCTATATGCGTCAGACTTTGGCGCATCAGGTTTGAGCGCATCAGAACTGGACTTCCGGCACCGCGCGGTCCGCGTCGTCTTCGATCTCGAAATACTCGGCCTTTTTGAAGCCGAACGGTCCGGCGATCAGGTTGTTGGGGAAGGTCTCCACCATGATGTTCAGATCGCGCACGGTCCCGTTGTAATAGCGGCGGGAAAGCTGGATCTCGTTTTCGATCTCGGCGAGGTCGGTCTGCAGCTGCTGGAAGTTCTGGTTGGCCTTGAGGTCCGGGTAGGCCTCGGCCACAGCAAAAAGGTTGCCGATGGCGCTCGTGAGTTGCTGTTCGGCTTGGGCGCGCTCGGCAACGCTGCCCGCGCCCAGGGTCCGGCTGCGCATTTCCGTTACTTTCTCGAAGGTTCCGCTTTCGTGCGCGGCATAGCCCTTCACGGTTTCCACCAGATTGGGGATGAGGTTTGCCCGGCGCTTGAGCTGGGTTTCGATGCCGCTCCAGCCTTCCTCCACAAGCGCGCGCTTGCCCACAAGGCCGTTGTAGATGGCGATGACATATATGGCGATAAGGACCAAAAGGCCCAGAATGATCAGAAGTGACAGCATGGGTGAGGGCTCCCCCGGGGGCTGGGTCGTTGACGTGGCCCCGCCTTTTTAAGGCGCTTTGCGGGAGATTCCTATGGGGCAGGGGAGTAGGGCATAGGGATTAGGGGGATGATGCGTGCATAGGAAAGGGGCCCGGCGCGCCGTGCGCGCTACGGGCCCCTATGCCCCCCATTTGGGCTTCCGGGCGATGCAGCCCGGACGGTCGGCCGGAAAGGCGTTTAGCCGGCGACCATACCCTTGATGATGTTCACAATGGCGATGCCCACCGCGAACACGATGAAATACATCATGAAGGCGAAGAAGGTCAGCCCGGCCTCACCCGCAAATGAATCCCATACGCCGTTCACGGGGCCTGCGAAATCCCATTCTGAATTGTACGCGGCCCACACCACCTGAAGCACCACGTATGCGAAAAGTGCCGTCATGGTGGTCGAGATGAGCTGCTCGAGCGAGCTCATAAAGAGTGCGGCAAGCACAATCACGATGCCTGCCATTGCCAGAAGCGTCATGTCGCCGGTCAAGGTGTTGGCAACACCCGTCACCCCATTGATGACGTCATTCATCATGCTACCGAAGTCCATATCGATCCCCCTTTTCCCCGCCCAGCGGGGGGTACAAAACTAACCGGACTGATTGCCGCCTCGCCCTGTCGAGAGACGGAAACCACAAGCCATCGGCCGGGGCGACCACCCCTGATCGAAAACCGGCCGACAGGTCCTTTCACCGGATAGAGTAATGAAATTGGGTAAGCCCATACAGCGCCGCGTTTAATCAGTTGTCGCTTAACGGGACACCTGAGCCATCTCTGCAACAGTTGTGACGAATACTTGACGAATTGTTTCGCCGATAAAGGGCATTGCGGTGCAAAAATGCAGCTAGAGGGGTAGTTGCATTAACTTTAGGCACTTAAGGGTGCATTTTTTAAATTATACATGTAAAAGTATATATTGCGGTAGATGGGGGCGGGCAACTGGAGCCGCCACCAAAGAAGAATGGACCGGGCCGAAGCCCGATCCATCTCAAAGTCCCCTTACGGGGCCCGAGCGACCAGCCCCAAGGCGCGGCTATCCGAAGTTACCGCGGTATTGCTGAACGCGCGTGGCGCGCAGCCCGGCAAGGCCATGTTTGTCGATGGCGCGCTGCCACGACAGAAATTCTTCCAATGTCAGCGTATAGCGCTCACACGCCTCTTCGAGGCTGATGAGGCCGCCGCGCACAGCGGCAACCACTTCGGCCTTGCGGCGAATGACCCAACGCTTCGTATCGGGGGGAGGCAGATCCGCTATCGTCAGCGGGCTGCCATCCGGTCCAATAACATACGCACGGCCGGATTTATTCTCCTCCACCATTTGCGAACTCCCAACTACTCCGCACCTAAGGCGCAACCATAGCTGAAGGGATTTAAGGAAGGACTTCGCTGTGTGGTAAAAATGGCGTGCTGGAATTTCCTAAATTTTAAAGCATTTCGGCGCGCAAAAGCGATCGTCCGGGTAAAGAGAATCTTAACGGAGTGCGGCGGTGCGGGGCTTTAGAAAACCGCGCCGCCCGGCGGGGCCCAGGCATCGGCCCAGATCTCCGCTTCCACTGAGACCGCCTGATGGCCGTTGCGGAAGAACCAGCTGTCCATGGCGTAGAGGGTGCCGCTTTCACGTTCGGTTAAGGCTGCGGTGGCATGGGTCTGCCGCCACGAGCGCGAGGTTGCCTGCCCGCGCATGATCGGGTCGGCGGGCTCGTGGAAGTGCAAAAGCTCCGCATTGTTAAGGAGGTGAATAAAGGTCGAGGAGTTGGCCGCTTCCGAATAACAGTCGAGCTGGCCGGGCTGAAAGATGCCGCTGCCGGTTCCGGCGCGGTCGCGGTCATAGCCGGTCTTGCCGCCGATCACGGATTCCATCACGCCGATGGCGTGGCCGATGTTCGCGCGCTCGGCCTCGGCAGAGCGGGCTGGCGGCGCCATAACGGCGATCACTTGCGCCCATTCATCGGGCGTGAAGCCGGCCTCGTGAGGGTCCGAGCAACCCCACCCGCCGCAATACTGAAATGCCTCCCAGTCCGAAGTGCGGTCCACGTTTCCCAGCACATTGGGGTGGGCGAGGTCATAGCCGCCCATGCATCCGCCGAGCGCCAAAGCCGCCAGTCCTAGTACAAATCCGCGCATCTCTTTCCCCGCCTTGTCCCCTGTCTTATCCCTTACCTGGCCCCTCATATTGCTTAGTGCGGCGTTGCCCCTATATTGCCGCCTCATGACCGGAATTGCCACACCCGCGCGCAGCCGCGCCACGGCTCAATTGAACACCCTGGGCTTTGCCAAGGCCCCGGCCGAAACCCGCGTGGTCGTGGCCATGTCGGGGGGCGTGGACAGCTCGGTGACCGCGGCGCTCCTCGCGGAACAAGGCTACGACGTGGTCGGCATCACGCTGCAGCTTTATGACCACGGCGAAGCGGTACGGCGCAAGGGCGCCTGTTGTGCGGGGCAAGACATTCACGACGCCCGCAAAGTGGCCGCCGATTTGGGCTTCCCCCACTACGTGCTCGATTATGAAAGCCGCTTTCGCGGCTCGGTCATGGACGATTTCGTCGACACCTATCTTGCGGGCGCAACGCCGATCCCTTGCGTGCGCTGCAACGAACGCGTCAAGTTCCGCGATCTTCTGGCAACGGCAAAAGATCTGGGGGCGGATTGTCTTGCCACCGGGCACTATGTCCGGCGGGAAGAGGGTGCCCGCGGGCCCGAGCTGCACACAGCGGCGGACCCGGCGCGCGACCAAAGCTATTTCCTTTTCACCACCACGCGCGGGCAACTCGAATACTTGCGCTTTCCGCTTGGCGGCTTGCCGAAGGCGGAAACGCGCGATATCGCCGCGCGCTTCGGGCTCAAGGTGGCGCAAAAGCCCGACAGCCAGGACATCTGTTTCGTGCCCGATGGGAAGTACACGGACGTTATCGCCAAGCTGCGCCCCGGCGCAGCGGAATCGGGCGAGATCGTGAGCGTCGATGGCGACGTGCTCGGCACTCATCCGGGCATTATTCATTATACGGTGGGCCAGCGGCGCGGGCTTGGCATTGCAGGCGGCGAACCGCTTTATGTGGTGCGGCTCGATGCGGAACGCCGCGAGGTCGTGGTGGGCCCTCGGGAGGCGTTGGGCACGAGCGTGATCCATGTGGGCGAGGTGAACTGGCTCGGCGACGGCGATCCGCACGGCCAAGACGTGCGCGTGAAAGTGCGCTCGACCCGCCCGCCGGTGCCAGGCCGGCTTAAACGGCTTGAGGGGGCAGGGGATAGCCTTGCGGTTCATCTTGACCGGCCCGAAGAAGCCGTGGCGCCGGGCCAGGCCGCGGTCTTCTATGATCCAGACCCTTCGGGAAGCCGCGTCCTTGGGGGCGGCTGGATTAAGCGGGCGTCGTAAGTCAGCCCGCGCCCACGATTGCCGAGCGCCGCTCCATCACTACGCAATCACGCCACTGGCCCTTGAGGGGCCAAGCTCCATAAGCCCCATGCGCTCGCGGCGGCCGACCACGCGGAACCCGTGCGTTTCATGCAAGCGAAGGCTCGCCTCGTTTTCAGGAAAGATATGCGCCTGCAAGGTCCAGAACCCGGCCGCTTCCGATGCTTTGATAAGCGCCGCCATCAGCGCCTTGCCATGGCCGTGGCCTCTTTCGGCGGCGGCGACATAGAGGCTCACTTCAGCAACGCCGCGATAGACCGGGCGGGACGAGGCGGCCGAGAGCGCCGCCCATCCCGCCACCGCGCCGCCCGCTTCCATGACGAGACGGCAGGCGGGCAGAAACCGCGCGTCCCATGCCTCCCAGGTGCCGGGGTCGGTGTCGAAGGTGGCGTTGAAACTGGCGATGCCGTCCGCGTAGATGGCGATCACCGCGGCGGCATCGTCGGGGGTCATGGGCCGGACCGGCATCGCGCGGGGCTCCTTGGGCGTAAAGAGGGCGGCGATAACGCCGCGGGCATCATGCCCGGATTCGGACGGCCCGGGCCGACCTGCTTTGATACCCGCCTTGACACTCGCGTGCGGCGCCCGTAAATCGCGAACTCTGCCGGGCCTTGATAATCCAAGCCGCGCCGGCACCCCCTTGGGGCGGAGTAGCTCAGCTGGTTAGAGCAGCGGAATCATAATCCGCGTGTCGGGGGTTCGAGTCCCTCCTCCGCTACCAACAAAAAATCAGATAAACATTTGCGGAATTGAGCACGCGCCCTGTCAGGCTTTGATTTAGGAATATTTATGAGGACGTCTGGTCAATTGGGATATGCCGTTGGGCTTCGTAGGAGCGATTTCAAATTGAAGTGATGTCTCTCATCCAAAAATGCAGAATTCTCCGTCGCAAAGCCCTCTCTGATTCCCAGTAGTATGGCGGCCTTACATTGCGTACTTCTGCCGGAAGAGAGTACGAAGGTTGGAGAATCTCTTTTCCACATTGTCTCGCAATTCCAAGAACTTGATGCACAAGAAACCTTGGATCAGTATAGAAGGGCAGTGTCCGACCAGAATATGAATGGTCGGGGCAGCAAATGATCAGTTGGCCGCCGCTACGTATGGCTCTTAACATAGAGGGCACAGCATTTTGAAAAAGTGTCGCCAGTTCGAGGTGATCTTGATCTGTATTGAAGCCGTATGGTGGATCAGTGATAATCACGTCACATGAGTTTGGCTTAAGTTCAAGCACGTCACGCTTCGCCCAATCCATTGCCCAATTACCATCAGTAGCTTTTTGTGGGGCATGGAGGGCAGGCCGACAGGAGCGGGAGTAAGATCCAGCGAACGTCAGCACATCATGGGTTTCCAATTTAGAATCAATGTCTCTTCTCCGAACATCGATTAGTAGCTCCAATCTCTCTATGAGATTGGCGTGTTGGTCCAAGAAAAGAGCTTGCCAATCACTGTTTTGCCGCTGAATCTCTGGTGATCCTCTAATTGCAGCTTTCAGGACCAGATAGAAGATTACTCGAGTCAGAAATGACTTTTGGCATAGATTTGCCACATCATCAGGTGAAAAGTCATAATTTGTTTCACGGCGTTTACAATGCAGTTTACCCAACAGTCCAGTTGCCCATTCGTAGCCTTCAATGGTCTCATTTGGTGGTTGTGTTTTTGCAAAATGGGGTTCCGATGTAACTAAGCGGCCATCACGAATTAGCGACCCAATATGATTGAGCAATTCCTCTAACTCATCTTTGGTAGCTGTAAATAACCGCAAATTGTCTCTAAGTAACTGGCTCGAAATAGGGGATAGATCAAAGGATTGAGCGCCAACCTCTTGAAACTTAATTGCCTCAAAGAAAACCGTTCCTGATCCTCCAAAGGGGTCAACGATTTCGGTTCTTCGATTGGAATTCCACCAGGGACGGGAAATGTTTACAAGCGCGCCGGCCATTGTGTGCGGAATTGTTGTGTGGCTCGCCCATGCTGGTTTATCCTCGTCGAATAAATAGAACGGGTTTTCATTTATGTATAGCTGATCATAGCAAACATAGTACTTTTCATCGTTTGGGTATTTGGAGCCAGGGCCAAGCCCAGCATCGCAAATCAGCCAAAGTGTACGCGGCTCAGCGTCTGGGTGTGCTTCTGTGTAATCCCTTCGAGATTTTTTGTAAAATCCAGCTTCGGAAACTTCGATCTCATCTTCAAATCTATCTCTAATGTTGCTGAGCGCATTTATTAGACTCGTTCTTCCAACAAAGGCTTTGTTGATATGGATCTTCACGCCATCGAGACCATACCGAAGATCGGAGGACATAGCGCGATCAAATTTCGAGAAGTCTTCATGGGTATAAACTGTAAACAGGACTTTCGAATCGGTCTGAACTGGATACCGCTTTAGGTGTGCCTCTAGCCGACTCTTAATGAAATCTTCGGAAACCTTATTGATGTTCCTTGCAAAGACAAGGTGACCGCACGAGTGAATATACCCTGACGACGCACACATATTGAGAATATCCAACTCTAGGTGCGGTGGAACGTATACTATGTAGCTGCAGTGAAAACCGTTGCAGACAATTTGGCGGCCCAGCATGTCACTAAACAGTTCGGTAACGCATCTAATCTCCTCCGCACCGAATCCGGAGAATTCCTGACACATTTGGGAAAGTGCTACTTTGAAATCTTGAGACGTGATAAACTGAGGATCCGTGAGTGGAGAGCCACTCGCCTTATCCTTCAAGTTCATCTGCAGGAGCGAGAAGAACTCCGCGAACTGTAGATTTGTTATGCGTGCGCTCTTTCTGAAGAGAAAGACATATGAACTGCCGTTGACCAGGAACCAATCACGGAAAAACACATCTGTCTTAAGTTCTCCATCAAGGCATGCATTCAGAAATGATTTTGAAAGCGCCTCTTTCATCTAGCCATCAATTCCCAATTCCATACATCATCGTGGCAAGATAGTAGACGCTATATTGTTTTGCAAGCATTGGTTGCGATACTCTGTTTGCCAGAGGCTCTCAGAACGACGTCTACCAACTGCTGTAAGGCGCAAATGGCTAACGACAGATAAAATGCTTGCGATGGGTGTAGTTTGGCTATTCGCCTGAAACACCTTACCCCCAAATGTGGACCTAGGCGTTTGAAACCACACAACTAGAAGTGACGGGGAGCGTGTGGGAGCCCATTGGAGTTTGCGGCCTCAATCATAATCCGCGTGTCGGGGGTTCGAGTCCCTCCTCCGCTACCAATCAAGTCTTGTTCGCTGTTGCAGTGCTCAGTCGCTCACCTTTACGAACACATCTTCATCCCAGGTGAGGCCGGTGACGGCGCCGCCCTCGTCCCGCGTGAAGTGGAAGTATTCGGGGATGTAGGCGGCATCGGCAAAGCCCAGGAAAATGTCCAGGCTGTGCGGCACCACATAGCGCTGGGCGTCATAGAGCCGAGCGCGGAGAATATCGCCCTCGCGGGTGATCTCCACATAAGGCAGCCAGCCTTCGCTTTCATAACGGCCCACATAGGCATCGAGCGTGGTGGCATCAGGCGTCCAGCCGCCATCCCCCCAACGCTCTTCGGCGAGGGCTTCCACCATGCGTTCCTGGCGCGTCGTGCGAAAATGGGTCGTGACGCGCTCAAAGAGGCTGGCCCGGTTTTGTGTTGCGGTTTCGATGTCCTGGATGCCGAGGGCCAGTTCGAATAACTGCTCTGAGATTTCAAAGGCCGTGAAGTAGGCGGCGCCATCCGCATTGAGGGTGACCGCGACCCCGATGCCTGCTTCCAGCGCCATGGTGATCAGCGAAGCATAGCCCGTATACCCGCCGCCGTGCTGCAGAAGCGGCGTGTTAGCGGGGATCTCGCCGCTTGCATCGGCGCGTTCATGGATTAGCACGGTGGTGTTCCAGCCGTAGGTGTAGCCCACATCAGAAAAGCCGTGCCCGTCGCCTTCCTGTTGCGCATATTCGGTTTGCGCACGTGCGAAGGTCTCTGCGTCGATGCCGCTCGCTTCGTGAGTGAGGTTCATGCGCAGCCACGTGGCGAGGTCTTCGGCAGTGGTCATCAGCCCGCCCGCCGACTGCATCATGCCGTCGGTCTTGGGCGGGATAAGGTGCCAGCCCTCCGCCGCGGGCCACACGGGCGCGATGCCCGTGTCGAGCTGATGGCCCCATGCAACGGTGGCGGGATCAAAGTCCGATGTGCGGCCCGATGTCCCGGTCATCCCGTTGGGGCCGAAAATCACCTCCTGCAGCCAGTCGCGCCAGTTCTTGCCCGTTTCCTGTTCCAGGATCGCGGCGTAGATGTTGTAGCCCAGATTGTCGTATTGAAAGCCGGGCTCGCGCGGTACGGCGTAAGTCTCGATATAGGCGGGATATTCTTCCGGCACGAGGTCGCGGAAATAGGCCTCGGTGCCGATAATCTCACCCGCGGTGATCGGGACTTGGTGGGTGATGAGGTCATGCAGCGTGACCTCCGATGCGCTCAAGCCACCAGGCATCTCAAGGCCGGGCCAATAATCCGCGAGGCTTGTATCGAGCGGCAGCACCCCCTCGCTGTCCAGATGGGCCGCCAGCAGACCCATATAGGCCTTGGTCATCGAGGCGATATAGAAGGCGGAGGTGGGCTCGGCGACTAACCCAGACCCCTCACGCAGCGTGCCGCCGGTGCGAATCCAGACGCGGCCGTCGGTGGTGGCAACGGTGACGGTGTATCCGGGCGGGAATTCCTCATGGGCCTCGAAGGCATCAAGCAGCGCATTCATGCCCGTTTCGATCCGGGTAAATTCATCATCCGTATAAAGATTAGTATAAGGCGCTTGCGCACCCGCACAACCACCAAGGGCAAGCGTGAGAGTCCCGGCGGCGAGTACAAATTTGGCGTTCATTGGTTTTCCCCGGCAGTCAGTTTGCTTTCATTGTGAGCCGTGAGGCCATGCCGGTCTTGAACGGATTTAACTTGCCGCGTGCAGAAACCCTTTCAGAGACCCGGGAGTTACGCCCAAATACCGGCTAACCACGCGGGAGAAATGGCTTTGGTCGGCGAACCCCGCACCAAGGGCGGCTTGCGCGGGGCGTTGGCCCTGCATGAGGCGGGTGATGCCGCGCATAACCTTAATACGCGCACGGTATTGGCTGGGACTGACGCCGAACCGGCGCTTGAAGGCGCGCGAGAGGTGCCCGCGATGAATGCCGTGTTTAACCGCGAGCCCGCCAAGGTCGGCGCTTTCGGGGGATTCATGCAGTTCCTCAAGCACCCGTTTGAGCCAGCGGGGACAGGCATCCTCGGGTGCGCGATCTTCTTCGCTGAATTGATGGGCGATCAGATCCCAAATGATGTCACGCCGTTCTTCTTGCGGGCTTAGCCAAAGCGATTTGAGCAACGGGGCGCCGAATGCGGCGCAATCCTTGGGCGCGGTCATGTGCTCCCACCGCCAAGGGGGCTGGTGTATGGGCTCGGCGGCTTCAGGGTTGAGATTAGCTGTAAGGATCAGGGCGCCGTGCGGGCCGTAGCGGTTCGCGTGAACTTGCCCGGCGCATTTAATGCCCCGGCTCGGCACCTCGCATGTTTTCGTATCGCGTGCGGTCTCTTCGGTCAGCCCGCCCGCGAGCAGAAAGGAAAACTGATGCACGCCGTGCGCATGGGTCTTCATGCGCAGATGCGGCGCATACCAGGTCACCGTGGATTGGAGGTCCTGGTCTTCGTAAAGCGTTACGCGCTTTGTCTGGTTCATCCTCTCGTGCCCCTCATGCAAGACTGCCGGCGCATGAAATCAAGCGCACTGGGTATTCGGAAGGATGCAAGCACGGGCGCGTCCCGGCACATAGTTACAAAGCCGTCACCTTCTGTAGATCGCCTTGGGGATCACGGCATTGTCACCGGGAGATAGAGGGAATCTCCAAGGCTTTGGCCTTACCGCGGGAGGTTCCCTACCATTCCGCCTTGATTTTGAAGATGATGCCGTCGTCAGGTGCGTCGTCGGAGAGCCCAATTTGATAGGCGGCGCCTAGCTCAAAATAGTCGTTGAGCTCGAAAGAAAACCCAAGGGAAAGAAGCGTCTCGCGCTCGATTTCGGTCTCACCGCCGCCTTCCTCCCGCTCGCGCTCCGATGATATCTCGATCAAACCCGTAGTGCGGTCGTTGACGGCGAGCGCCACGCCCGCGGCAAAGGACCATTCCTCGATTTCGATCGGGTCGCCGTCTTCGTCTTGGCCGTCGGGCACCCGCTCGAAGCTGCCTGCGCCATAAAGAAAGCCGGCGCGGCCCAGCCGCCGGCTGACCGCAAGGCCCGCTTCGTATCCCCAGCCCCCGCTGCCCAGGCCTTCGCTGTCGTCGCCCGTGGGGACGAGAACGCCCGCGGAGATGGTCACTTGAGGCAGGGTGTCACTTTCTTCAATCACGGCGAAGGCCAGCTCGACTTCAAGATCGCCAATGCCGTCGGCCTCATCACCGGGCGAATCCAAGTAAACGGGCACTTCGACCTCGGCTTGCAGGCGATCGGTGATGCCATATTCGCCGCTCAAGCCGAGCATCCACCCGCCGTCATCAAGGGGGCTTCGATGCAAGGCAGCGGTCAATTGTATCTCGCCGTCCTCTTGGGTGTAGGCTTCTTCCACTAGGAAAAGAAAGTCGTGACCTTCGTCCTCATCATCAGTGGCCTGCGCCGCTGTTCCGCTTAGGACAGCAACGCACAGACAGATTGCGAAAACAACCTTTAGCGGTTCCCCGCACGCTGAGCGGTCCTGGAACATGAGTATCCCCCTTTGCTTTGATGGCGCCAAACCCCGGCGGGACGTTACGCAACGCTTTTTGTTGCCGGTGAAGGGCGGCCTTGCACATTGCGCCCGGAGGCGATCCAGTTCTCAATCTGTGTAAGGATCAATTCCAAATCTATCGGTTTGCGAACAAAGTCATCGGCGCCTGCTGTGATAAATTCGTCCCGATTTCTGTCAAAGGCACTTGCCGTCACGGCCAGAATGGGCACGTTTGCATTCGGGCCACCGGCGGCGCGTATAAGCTCGATGGCGGCAATGCCGTCCATGACGGGCATGTTCCGGTCCATCAGGATGATGTCGTATGCGAATTGCTTGGTGGCCTCGACGGCGTCCTTGCCATTGGTGACGGCCTGAACCACATACCCCGCCTGGGTCAGACCGATCTTGAGCAGTTGCTGGTTGGGGACGTTGTCCTCGGCAAGAAGGATCGTACCTTTGTGACCGGGGGGAGATAGGGGGGTTTGCCCCCCGGATGCCCTGTCCCCCGTTTCGGTCCCCCCCGCGTCATCGGCGCAATCAGAATGTTCAGGATTGACAGCGGCCTGATAGATCAGTGCGGCGAGATCATGAACCGCAAGAGGTTTGGGGCACACGTTCACTAGTCCGTCCAGGCCGGTGCCCCCTGAAGTGCTTTCGACATGATTGCCAGTAATGAGGATCAAGTGAGGGGCCGGACCATCGCCTGCGGATTTGAGTTCCTCCCACACCAGGTGGTCGTGGGCCCCGGCGGCGGCTTCATTGAAGACCGCAACATGGAAAGGCGCGCCCTTCCGCGCCGCGGTTTCGATCTCGCGTTTGGCTTCGCTTACACTATGCACCAACGAAACATCCGCTCCGCACGATGTGAGGAGAGCGGCGATCAACTCCCGCTTCCGGTTCATGGGGTCGGCAATCAGTATGTTCAAGCCTTGTAAGTCCGGCTCCGGCGCACCGGAAGCCGTTGAGGGCGCCGCTTCATTCAATGGCCCGTTTAGGGGAATGGCGACGCGCATGGAGGTTCCTTGCCCCGGCGTGCTTTCGGCTCGGATGGTACCGCCCATCAGGCCGATCAGGCGCCGGCATATGGCAAGGCCAAGGCCCGTTCCGCCATATTGCCGCCGGTCGGAACTGTCGGCTTGGGTGAAAGCTTGAAAGATTGAATCGAGTTTTTCCTTCGGAATGCCGATGCCGGTGTCGGTCACGGCAAATTCTACAACATGCCGGCCATCTTCATCGGTGCCGCTGTACCGCGCCTCGATCGCCACCATTCCTGCTTGGGTGAACTTGATGGCATTACTCACCAGATTGAACAAAACCTGACGAATGGCGCCGGCGTCGCCGATAACTTCCCCGGGTAGCGCCGGGTCAACCGACGTCACCAGATCAAGGCCCGCCTCGGCGATGCGGGGGCCGAACAACCTGGCAACGCTTCCGGTCAGGTCTTTCGGATTGAACGTAATGGATTCAAGCTCGTACTTGTTCGATTCCAATCTGGAGTAATCCAGTATCTCATCGACGATCCCGATCAGATCGTTGCCCGACGTCCGGATGGTTTCAAGGTATCCAAGTTGTGTTTCGTTCACGCTGCTTTGTTTAAGGAGATCGGTGAAGCCTATCACCGCATTCATCGGTGTACGGATTTCGTGGCTGACAACGGCCAGAAACTCGGACTTGGCGCGCTCGGAAGCGACGGCGCGGTCCCGCTCCTTGGCGGTTTGTACTTGCGCTTTGAGGATGGCAGTACTCATGGGTCTCAAGATTGCGAGCCACACGAATGCCAATGTGCCTATCCCGAGAAGAATGCCAGCAATGATGAAAGGCCTGACCGTCCGCGTGTAACGGACGGTATCGGCGGCCATTTGCAGGCGTAGCGCCTCGATGCCCGGCGCGGCGTCGTTTTGCACGAGCTCCACGATTTCGCGGCGCATAGCCTCGGAAGAGGCGGAACCGAATTGCGTTTCCGGTTGGCTGACAAACTGGTTTCCTAAAATGAGAACATTGCCGATCACCGTTTCGAGCGACTCGGTGGTGTTGGTCGGATTATCTTCCCATGCTTCATAGAGGTTGGACGGCATGCGGCCGATCAGGGTGACGGCCGGCATATAATCCGCCGGATTGTTTGAGAGGATCAGTTCGATGGTTTCATCCAGATGCTGCTCGTCATAGCCCTCGTCGAGGGATGAACTCTCCTCCTCCTCGTCTTCCAGTCCATCGGGGTCGAACCGCCGCAACGTGCCATAGATGTCAGCAAGCGCGTACAGCATTGCGTTCAGTTGTCTTGGATCCGTACCCGAATGATCGCCGGAACCACCACCGGCCATATGCACCTCAAATGCAAAGCCGTATGTCACCTCGATCAGATGATGGAATGCGGACTGGTAGCTGTTCGCCACGTTTGCGGACGTGATCGTGCGCCATCCGGCAAAGCCGGTCGCAAGGAACGCGGCAAGGCACACGAGCCCCGCAACCAGGAATCGCTTCGCCAGGTAGTTTTTACTTACGGTTGACATCCCAAAGGCCTAATTCTCTTTAAAGTGGCACAGGGTGCCACTTTCATTTTCAGCCTCTGTCACCTGGATTAAAATTGACTAAACATCGCGCCGTTCGCGGTATCAGCACGCCAAAGCAAAAGGGGCGGCCCAAGGGCCGCCCCCATTCAACTTAAGTGAACCGGACTTTGGTCAGCCGGTGAGGCTAGTCGATGATCTCCGTTGTGTACCCGGTGAACCGGTCCACGGACGGGAGATCCCACGTGGCGCCCACGTCGTTGTTGGCTTGGAGCGTAAGATCGCTCCCATGACCAAACAGGAACGACAAAGCCAGAAAGACCGTGTGCTCTGTGACTGCTTGGGAGGGGGTTTCGGTGTTTCTGCCATATGTGCCGCGATAACCGAGGGCCCAGCCCATGGGTGTGTTTTCGAAGCGCTGATCATAGCGGAGGCCCCAGTCCCAGAAGTCGTAGTCACAGCATGTGCTGTCGGCTTCTTCGCCTGTCGCGTATGTGAGTTCGCCCTGGACCCGTTGATCGGGCTTCAGGAAGTACCGCGCCACACCGCGCAAGACCCAGGCATCGGTCATGACGTCATCTTCGGTTTCATCATCGGCAATGAAATAGCCCACCTGCCCAATGACCGTGGTGTTGTTGGCGGTCATTTGACCTTCCACCCCGAACAAGCCGTAGAGCGCGTTTTCATCCTCGCCGCCGTTCGATGAGCCTATTGCTCCGAAGAGGCCAACCGCGTTGTGGCCGGGTCGCCGGTGGGCCACGTGAAGGCCGCCTGTAAATGCCGTTTGAAGGTTCTCTTCGCCTTCGTCCCTGTCGGTGAAGGTGGCAAGACCATCAATATCGAACTGAAAGGCGAAGTTATCCGGCGCCGGAACATTGATGCGGACAGCACCCTCAATGATCGGATAGCTCTCGTCATCATGCTCTTCGTCTTCGAGATTCTTCACGTCGTTTGTCGATATGCCGCCTGCAATTTCACCCTGAACCGCAAAGATGGTGCCGCCGTCAGCATAGGCGGCGGGCACGCTTGCGATCAGGAAGGCCGTGGCGAGGGCCATCACGGAACCGCTTCCCAAGTTTATTTTCATTTTATTCCTCCATGGACGGAAAACAGATCAACGCAAAGCGCGCCTGCGCCGGAAATGCATGTGCGGCGGCCGTGTCGATTTTTTGTACTGACGCAACGGGGGGCGGGTAGGGAATGAGGGTACTCAGGGGTACAAGGGTGGATGCGCATCCAAGAGATTCCGCCCGGAAACTGTCCAGACAGTAATCAGTGATTCCCTTACTCCGGTACAGAGCTAGCGCGCTAAATAGATGAGCAAGACCCCAAATGCAAGCGGTTTGGCGCCGAATCAGCCAAAGCTGCGCAGGCCTGAGGCGGGCAGGCCAGCGATTCGCCTGCTTAGGGCACCTGATTGCACAAGCGCAAACGAAAGGAGCGGCCCCGGGGCCGCTCCTTTGTCCGATTGGCTTGGTCTAATTTATTAGGGAGAGGAGGTTACCGTCAGAATCCACGATTTCCGTTGTGTACCCGGTGAACCGGTCCACGGCTGGAAGATCCCACGTGGCGCCGCGGTCATTGTTTTCTTGCAGCGTCAGGTAGTTTTTATATCCAAACGTGAAGGTCAAAGCCGCAAAGAACGTGTGCTCTGTGAACTCGTCGGCGGGGCTATCATCGTTTTCGACATGTGCGCCGCGATAGCCAATGGCCCAGCCCATGGGGGTGTTCTCGAAGCGCTGGTCATAGCGAAGGCCCCAGTCCCAGGCATCGATGTCGCAGCACGCACTGTCACTTGCTTCACCTGATGCGTAGGTGAGTTCGCCCTGAATCCGTTGATCCGGCTCCATGAAGTAACGCGCCACGCCACGCAACAGCCAGGCGTCGGTCATGACATCGTTTTCGGTTTCATCATCGGCGACGAAATAGCCCGCCTGCCCGATGACCGTGGTGTTGTTCGCGGTCATTTGGCCCTCCGCACCGATCAGGCCGAAGAGCGCGTTTTCATCTTCGCCGCCGTTCGATGATCCCAAGGCGCCGAAAAGGCCGACCGCGTGGTGGCCGGGCTTGCGGTAGGCCGCATGAAGGCCGGTGGTATATGCGGTTTGCAGGTTGTCTTCACCATGGTCTCTATCGGTAAAGGTGGCGAGCCCGTCTATATCGAACTGAAAGGCGAAGTTATCCGGCGCAGGGATGTTGACACGGGCAGCGCCTTCAAGGATCGGGTAGGTGCCATCGTCATGTCCGGTGCCGGTATTCTCAGAATCTGTTATCGATACGCCGCCCGAGATTTCACCCTGAACCGCAAAGACGGTTCCGCCGTCAGCATAGGCGGCAGGTCCGCTTGCGATCAGAAGGCCCGCGGCGAAGGCGGTCAGGGAACCGCTTCCCAAGTTCATTTTCATTTTATTTCTCCGTGAATGGAAAACAGATCAACGCAAGCACACCCTTCGGAGGCACACCGGCAATGCTGTCATTGGATTCGTGTACGCACGCAACTGGGGGCGGGCAGGGGATGTGGGGTACGAAGATGGATATTGATCCACGAGGCCCCGCCCGGAAACTTTCCAAACGGTAGTCAGTGATTCCCGTAACGCCGACATTGAGTTAGCGCGCTCAACAAATGAGAGCGGCGGCGATGCAAATCGGCATCAGTGGCATCGGCCCAAACAAAAAAGGAGCGGCCCGGGGGCCGCTCCTTGTACCTGATTGTGTTTCGATCAAGGTATGAAAAGCAAGTGGCCGTCGGAATCCACGGTTTCGATCGTATGGCCCGTGAACCGGTCCACACCGGGAAGATCCCACGTGGCGCCGCGGTCGTTGTTTTCTTGCAGCGTCAGATCGGTTTCATACCCAAACGTGAAGGTTAAAGCCGCAAAGAACGTGTGCTCTGTGAGTTCATCGGCAGGGCTGTCGCTGTTTTCGATATATACGCCGCGGTAGCCAATGGCCCAGCCCATGGGGGTGTTTTCAAAGCGCTGGTCATAGCGCAGGCCCCAGTCCCAGGCGTCGATGTCACAGCACGCACTGTCATTTGCTTCACCTGATGCGTAGGTAAGTTCGCCCTGAATCCGTTGATCCGGCTTAAGGAAATACCGGGCCACGCCGCGCAACAGCCAGGCATCGGTCATAACGTCGTCTTCAGTTTCATCGTCGCCGATGAAATAGCCCACTTGTCCAATGACCGTAGTGTTGTTGGCGGTCATCTGACCTTCCGCACCAATTATGCCGAAGATGGCATTTTCGTCATCGCCGCCGTTCGATGAACCCAAGGCGCCGAAAAGGCCGACCGCGTGGTGGCCGGGCTTACGATGGGCCGCGTGAAGGCCGCCTGTAAACGCCGTTTGCAGGTTATCCTCGCCGTTGTCTCTGTCGGTGAAGGTGGCAAGGCCCTCGATGTCGAACTGAAAGGCGAAATTGTCTGGCGCCGGAATGTTGACACGGGCAGCGCCCTCAAGGACCGGATAGGTGTCGTCATCAAGATCACTGGTGCCGCTGCCTTCACCATCGAAGTCGGCCGCTGATATGCCGCCTGAAATTTCACCCTGAACTGCAAAGACGGTGCCGCCGTCAGCATAGGCGGCGGGCGCGCTTGCGATGAGCAGGCCCGCGGCGAGGGCGATCAGGGAACCGTTTCCCAAGTTTGTTTTCATTTTATTCCTCCATGGAAGGAAAACACATCAACACGAGCACACACCCGTCGGAGGCTCACCGATGGTGTTGTCGTTGGATTCGTTTACTGACGCAACCGGGGGCGGGTAGGGGATGTGGGGGGTACTAAAGGTACAAGGGTGGATGTGCTTCCAAGAGATCCCGCCCGGAACGACCCGGACAGTAATCAGTGATTCCCGTACTCCGATACTGGATTAGCGCGCTCAATAAATGAGAGCGGCGGAAAATGCAAGGGATTAGCGATTCGCCAAGCGAAGCCCCATAATCTGGCCCTGAAACCTGGGCATCACCTGAACTTGCTAGTTAAGGGAATTGGCTAGAGCATTGATCCGGCGGGGTAATCGGGAGGGCACTGGTCACTCCTTTGGCCCCATGTCGTCGAGATCGTCATCGAGCAGGATCCGCCGCGCGGCGCCCTCGGGGTCTTCGAACTGGCCTGACTTGAGCGCCCAGTAGAAGGCGATAAGGCCGATGAACCCCAGGAAAAGCGCAATGGGGATAAGAAGCCCGATAACGCCCATCAGCGAACCCCCGGTTTCATTAGGTTAAGCCGTAGGGCGTTGAGGCTCACCACAATCGACGAGGCGGACATGGCGACCGCAGCAATAAGGGGCGTCACAAGCCCCGCCACCGCAAGCGGCACGGCGATGGTGTTGTAAAGGGCGGCAATCCCAAAGTTCTGAAGCACCAGGCGCCGCGCACCGCGCGCGGCCAGCAAGGCGGTGACGACCGCTCCCAGCCGTTTGCCTTGAAAGACAAAATCCGCCGCGGTTTGGCTGATGTCGGCGGCGCTCGATGGGGAGATGGAGGCATGGGCGGCGGCAAGGCTCGGCGCGTCGTTAAGGCCATCGCCGACCATCAGCACTTTGCGGCCTTGCTTTTCGAGCGCCTCAAGCCGCGCGATTTTGTCCGTGGGCAAACAGCTTGCGGTGAAATCTTCAATTCCTGCGGCCTTGGCGGCGGCGCGCACGGCCTCGGGGCGGTCGCCGGAAAGAAGCGTCACGGTCAGCCCCATGTCACGGAGCGTTGATACGGTTTCGGCGGCATCGGTGCGCAGGGCATCTTCAAAGGCGAAGTGAACCGTGCGCCCGTCCCCGTGACGCAGCCATAGTTCGGGGCCTGTCCCACCTGCGCCTTCCTCGATCCCGCACCAGGCGCGGCTGCCCAGCCGCACTTCGCCCTCAGGGGAAGCCCAAGCAAGGCCGAATCCGGGCGTCTCGGTTACATCCTTTGCGGCGGGGCCATCGCCCGCCGCGCGGACAAGGGCGCGGGAAAGCGGATGCCGGCTCGCCCGCGCCAGCGTTGCTGCGAGCGCAAGGTCGTCTTCGGCCACACCGTCACGGGTTATCAGCTCGGGATGGCCCCGGGTGAGTGTGCCGGTCTTGTCAAGCACCACCGCATCCACTTCGGCGAGCCGTTCAAGCCCGTCGGACGATTTCGTCAGTACACCGCGCCGGAACAAGTATCCCGTCGCCACCACTTGCACCACTGGGACCGCCAGTCCCAGCGCGCACGGGCAGGTGATGATGAGAACCGCAATGGCGTTGGTCGCGGCGGGGATCCAGCCGCCTGTTCCAAGCAGCCACCAGCCCATGAAGGTCGCGGCGGCGAGGGTGTGAACCACGGGCACATAGACGCTCGCGGCCTTGTCCGCCAGGCGCACGAAGCGGGCGCGGCCCTGTTCGGCGATTTCCATGAGCCGGGCGATTTCCGCGAGCAAGGAGGTCTCGCGGGTCTTTTCCGCGCGCACGCGGATCGGCGCCCCCAGGTTGATGGCGCCCGCGAAAACAGCGGTGCCTTGTTCGGCGGCCGCCGGTACGGTTTCGCCGGTAAGCAAGCTGACATCCAGCTCGGTGCGGCCGCTTTCGACAACGCCATCGACGGGCACGCGCTCGCCTTGGGCAACGAGCATAAGGTCGCCCGGATGCACGGCGGCGGCGGGCACGGTCGAGGTCCGGCCATCGGGCGCGATCACTTGGGCCGCCATCTTCTGCAAGGCCATAAGGTCATTGGCCGCGGACCGTGCACGCACGCGCATCCGCAAATCGAGATACCGGCCAATCAGCAAGAAAAAGAGCAGCATCACCGCGGCGTCGAAATAGGTATGCACGCCGCCCGCGCGGGCTTCAAAGACGCTGAGTACGCAAGCAAGGATCACCGCCAGGGAAATGGGTACGTCCATATTGACGCGGCTTGCGCGGAGGGAGCGCCAGGCGGAGAAAAAGAACGGCCGCCCGGAAAAGGCAACAGCAGGCAGCGCGATCAGCCCCGAAATCCAGTGGAGCAGACTGCGCGTGGCTTCGCCCATTTCAAAACCGGCCCAGACGGAGATGGAAAGCAGCATGATGTTCGCGGTGGCGAACCCTGCGACCGCAAGTGCGATAAGAAGCCGCCGCGCTTCTTCCTGGTCGGGGGTGCGCTCGCCCGCCGCGTCAATCGGCGTCGCCCCGAACCCAAGGTCGGTGATCGTCTTGACGATGTCAGTTGATCCGATGCGGGAGGCATCCCACGCCACGTGCAGGCGGCTAGTTGAAAAATTCACCCGCGCATTGCGCACACCGTCTTTGGCGTGCAGGCTGCCCTCGATGTCGGAGATGCACTTGGGGCAGTGAATGCCTTTTACAATCAGATCAATGTGGCTCAGCCCCTCACCATCCTTGGTGACGAAGGCGGCAGCACCATCTCCGCTCTCAACGCTTACTCCACCCATAAGCGCTCCTCGAAATCGAGCCGTTCCTGCGCGCCGCGCACCGCGCGGCCGCGCGCATCCCACACCCCCGCGCCCGGCAGCTCTACCATAGCAGTGTAAACGCCCGGGCGCGCCTCGGTGCAGGCGGCTTCGGTATCTTCGCCTTCATGGGTTGGCCGCCGGAACAGCACGGTGACCTCGGCGCCGGAAATGGGCGCGCCCGCCGCATCGGTAAGGTCCACGCGGACAAGGGTGGCGGTATCCCCTGCTTCCACTGTCACCGCGGCGCGCCAGCCAAGGGCGGCCTGGGCCGTGCGTTCCTCAAGCACGTCATTGTAGGTAAGCCCGCGGCTATAGGCATCGGGCGTGTCTTCGCCGGTAAAGGTCCGGAGCGAGAGGGTGATAAAAACCACGTTAACCGCCAGGACCAGCGCAAAGGCCGCAAGAAAAATCAACAGCACATGCCGTCCTGTCAGCTCCCGCCTGCGCGCGCTCATCGCCTGCCTCCTGTAACAAAGACGGAGCGGGCGGTTTCAACCGTGCCCCGTTCGGTGTTCTCGATACGGAAGGTAATGGGGGTTTGGTCGTCGGCGGGCAGACGGTCCGGCGGCACCGCAATGTAGAAGCGGATGGTGTCCACCCGGTCGCGCGGTGCAGTGAAAAGCGGAAGCGTATCGCGGTCTGCCGAATCCCCTACAAGACGGAAGCGCGCGCCTTCGAGCCCCTCAAGCGTGACGCGGAATTCTTCTTCCGTGGGGCGCATGTTATGAATCTTCAATGTGTATCCGTTGCGCATGGAACCGTCGGAAAGCATCACATAATTGGGGATGCGGTCACGCAAGGCATTGAGTTCCAAAAGATCCCGGCTCAATAACCCGTAAAGCATCACCGCGCCCACCACCGCCAGGATCGCAGCATAAGCGACGGTCCGGTGACGGACGAAATTGAACCGGCCGGGCTCGCCCGCCTGCCGGCGCGTGATGTTGATGTCCGTATCATAGGCGATAAGCCCGCGCGGCAGCCCCACCTTGTCCATGATGGAATCGCAGGCATCGATGCAGAGCGCGCATTGAATGCATTCGAGTTGAAGCCCGTCGCGGATGTCGATGCCCATGGGGCAAGCCACCACGCATTGCTTGCAGTCAATGCAGTGGCCGCGGCCTTCCCACGTATCGCCTTTCTTGTGGGCCCCGCGCCGCTCGCCCCTGTCGGTCCGGTAGGTGACGGCAAGAGCGTCTTCGTCGATCATGGCGGCCTGAATGCGCGGCCACGGGCACATGTAAATGCACACTTGCTCGCGCATGAACCCGCCCAGCGAATAAGTTGTAAACGTCAGCACGCCAATGAACATATAAGCGGCCGGGTGCGCGGTGCCGGTCAGAAGGTTCTGCGCAAGGGTTGGGGCATCGTTGAAGTAAAAGACCCACGCCCCACCGGTGGCGATGGCAATCAAAATCCAGATCGCGTGGGTCGTTGCGATTTTGCGTATCTTGTCGAAGGTCCAGGGCGCCTTGGCCAGTTTAAGGCGGGCGTTGCGGTCGCCTTGAACGAAGCGCTCGACCCATATGAAGAGATCGGTCCAAACCGTTTGCGGGCAGGCATAACCGCACCACACCCGCCCCAAAAGCGCGGTTACGAAGAAAAGCCCTATTGCTGCGAGGATCAAAAGGCCTGTGATGTAATAGACTTCCTGCGGCCAAATCTCGATGAAGAAGAAATAAAAGCGCGGCGCGCCGAAGTCGACCAGCACCGCTTGGTCGGGCGCGCCCGGGCCACGGTCCCATCTGACCCAGGGCAAAAGGTAGTAGATGCCCAGGGTGACGATCATCACCGCCCATTTCACATTGCGGAACGTGCCGTAAACGCGCTTGGGGTGGACGGCCTCGCGCGCTTTGTAAAGCGAGGTTTTGGTTGCGGCGCCAACGTTGACGGCTTCCACGTCGTGGCGCGCGATGCCCGGCGCTGCTTCCTTCTGGTCTTGCATCTCAACGTCCGCGGAAGAGGGGCGCCCGGCGGATGGACCCTGTGTCCCGCCGCTTGCGTCCATCTGCAGTCTTCCTCAATCCAAAGGGTCTTTGCTTTCAGCCAGTGCCCTTAGTCACATTGCCCTTGGCTCTCGCCTTTAGTCTTCGCCGCCGCCCCGTTCATGCACCCAAACCGCAAGGGCGCGCAGGGTGGCCGGGTCGAGCCGGTCTTCCCAGGGCGGCATTACACCAAATCGGCTGTCGGCAATCGTCGCGCGAATTGTCTCACGGTCGCCGCCATAGAGCCATTCGCGGTCGGCGAGATTGGGCGCCCCGAAGAGGCGGTCGCCGCCGCCAGTGGGGCCGTGGCACGCGGCGCATTGTTCGGCATAAATCCCCGCACCCCGGCGTGCCATGGCGGCATTCGCGTCGCCGCCCGAAAGCGAGATCACGTATTCCGTCACGTCGTCGATTTCGGTCTGCGTCAAAATGCCGTCGGCGCCATAAGCGGGCATCTGGCTGAAGTGCGAGCTGGTGTTTTCGTTTCGAATGCCATAACGGATGGTGTAGGCGATCTCGTCCAGCGAGCCGCCCCACAGCCAGATATCGTCATTGAGATTGGGATAGCCCGGCGCCCCTTGCGCCCCCCGCCCGTGGCAGGGCGCGCAGTTCTCGCCAAAGGCTGCGTCGCCCGCGGCGATTGCGAATTCAAGCAGCTCCGGCGTTGACCGGATTTGTTCGAGCGAAGCCTCGTTAAGGCGCACGGCGTACGCGGCGCGCTCCGCATACATCTCCACAAGGTCTTGCGCCACATTGGCGCGGTCCGAATGGCCGCGCAGGCCTGGCGTATAACTTGAAACCAAGGGCCAAGCAGGCATAAAAATCCAATAGATCACCGACCAGATAACAGTGGCGTAGAAAATCCACAGCCACCAGCGGGGCAGGGGATTGTTCAACTCCTTGATGCCGTCCCACACGTGCTGCGTGGTTTCGACGCCGGAGTGATCGTCGATTTCTTTTTGGTCAGTCATCGAGGTCGTCCTCCCGCAGCGGGATGTGCGCGGCATGATCGAATTTGTCCTGGGACTTGGGGTTCAGCGCGTAGAAAAGAACCGCGATGAACAGAAGCAAAAAGTAGATGGAGCCCCAGACGCCGACGACTTGGCTGATCATTTCGTGTGACATATCCGCCTCCTCACCGCGTGTTGTCTTCAGGGACGTAGGTGCCGAAATCGACCATGGTGCCGAGCACTTGTAAGTAGGCGATCATCGCATCAAGCTCGGTTACGCGGGTGGGATCGCCGTCAAAATCGCGCACCACTGCGCCGGGATAGCGGTCCTGAACCGCGCCGCCGCCAAAGGGGTCTGCTTGGGCGACAAGGTCTTCCGCCGCCGCCGCGATCATCTCGTCCGTATAAGGAACGCCTGTCATCCGGAGGGCGGTAAGATTCGCGGCGATATCGCCCGCATTGAGTTCCCGCCGCTCAAGGAAGGGATAGGCCGGCATGATGGATTCGGGCACCACGCTTTGCGGATCGCGCATATGGTCCCGATGCCATTCGTCGGAATACTTGCCGCCGACGCGCGCAAGATCAGGCCCAATGCGCCGCGATCCCCACTGGAAGGGATGGTCGTACATGCTTTCCGCCGCCAGTGAGTAGTGGCCGTAGCGTTCGACCTCATCGCGCAAGGGGCGGATCATCTGGCTATGGCAGGTGTAGCAGCCCTCGCGGATGTAGATGTCGCGGCCCGCAAGTTCGAGCGGGCTGTAGGGGCGCACCCCGTCCACTTCCTCGATAGTGCTTTCGAGGTAAAAGAGCGGGGCGATTTCCACAATGCCGCCGACCGAAACCATGGCCAGAATGCCGACCACCAGCAGCATGGAATGGCGTTCAAGGAGTTTGTGCCAGTTCATGTCGCGCCCTCCTATTCCGCTGCCTGCGGGATGGCGCGCATGGGATTGGGGGCGGCCGATGGCCCCCGCGCGGTCATCCACAAATTATAGGCCATGATGAAGGCGCCCAAGAGGTAGAGCACGCCGCCCGCGAGCCTGATCAGATAGAACGGCTCCATGGCCTCGACGGTTTCGATGAACGAGAAGCTCAAGAAGCCAAGCTCGTTATAGGCGCGCCACATGAGCCCTTGCATGATCCCCGCGACCCACATGGAGGTGATGTAAAGCACGATCCCGATGGTCGCGACCCAGAAGTGAACTTCCACGAGCCGGTTCGAATAAAGCTGTTTCTTGCCCCAGAGCCATGGCACCAGGCAGTAAAGCGCACCGAAGCTGACAAAACCGACCCAGCCGAGCGCGCCCGAATGCACGTGCCCGATGGTCCAGTCCGTATAGTGCGAGAGAGCATTGACCGCACGCACCGACATGACAGGGCCTTCAAAGGTGCTCATGGCGTAGAACGCGACCGAGACCACCATCATGCGCAAGACCGGGTCCGTACGCAGCTTGTCCCATGCGCCCGAAAGGGTCATCACCCCGTTGATGGCGCCGCCCCAGGAAGGCATCCACAACATGACGGAGAAAGTCATGCCGAGCGTTTGCGCCCATTGGGGCAGGGCGGTGTAGTGAAGGTGGTGCGGGCCCGCCCAGATGTAAATGAAAATGAGCGACCAAAAGTGCACGATCGAAAGCCGGTAGGAATAGACCGGCCGCTCAGCGCGCTTTGGAATAAAGTAGTACATGATGGCAAGAAAGCCCGCGGTCAGGAAGAAGCCCACCGCGTTATGGGCATACCACCACTGGGTCAGCGCGTCTTGCACACCGGCGAACAGCGAGTAGCTCTTGGAGCTCATCAGCGAGACCGGCACCGCCAGGTTGTTGACGATGTGCAGCATGGCAATGGTGACGATGAAGGCGAGATAGAACCAGTTCGCCACATAGATATGCGGCTCTTTCCGTTTCCAGATGGTGCCGAGGAAGGTGACGAGGTATCCCACCCAGACGATGGTGAGCCAGATGTCCGTATACCATTCGGGTTCGGCGTATTCGCGGCTTTGGGTCGCGCCGAGAAGGTATCCCGTCGCGGCGATCAGGATCACAAGCTGATAGCCCCAGAAGACGAACCAGGGGAGAATGTCGCCAAAGAGACGGGTCTGGCAGGTGCGCTGCACCACATAAAACGACGTGGTGATCAGCACCGTGCCGCCGAAAGCGAAGATCACGGCCGAGGTGTGCAGGGGCCTGAGGCGCCCGAAGGTGGTCCATGGCAGGCCGAGGTTAAGCTCAGGGAAGGCGAGTTGGGCGGCGATCACGACCCCCACCAAAAAGCCGACGATCCCCCAGAAGACCGAAAGCACCGTGCCCACTTTCACGATGGCGAAGTTGTAGCCGCGGTCATCGCCTGTACCGGCGAGGGCGGGCTGCTGAAAGGCCGATCCATACCGGCGTGTCACCGCAATCAGGGCGGCCAGGGCAGCGAGCGCAAAGATGCCGCCGTGAACGCGCATGGCAAAATCGGCGGCGTTGCTGGCAACGTAAAGCGCGACCACCAGACCGGCCCCCAAGAGGGCATAAACGAGAATGGCTCGCATCAAGATATTGGAATGGGACGGCGTGCGGCCCGAAGAGCTGGCATCGCTCATAGGGGTTCCCCTCTTTCCTGCAAGGGGCGCGTCGCGCGCCCCACGGGGTATCTAGATCGAATTAGTGGAACGGTGCTTGACATGCGTCAAGCGGCCAGCGCTTTTTGCCGCAGATGTAGCGCACCCATCGAGCCGCCAAACTTGGCTTTGCGCCAACTGGGGCAAGTGATTCGTGCGGGGGTTTGCCGCGCCTACCAGGTATCCGTTGGGATGGCGGCGGGGTCGGGCACGATGGTGAAAAGCTCTTGAATGTGCGGCGGCACGGTCATGGGCTTGCCCGTTTTGGTGCTCACGAAGATCCAGTGGGTGGCGCCTTCGGCAAGCACCACATAGCCGTCAAGTTTCACGAACCTGTAGCGGCGCAAGGACCGCACTTTGCGGAAGTTCTCGATCCAGGTTTGCACCCCGATACGGTCGCCGGCAAAGGCAGGCTGGAAATACTTGATGTCGTGTTCGCGTACCACCCAGGTCGCGTCGAGATCGGCGAGGGCGGCGAGTGAGCCCATGGCCTCGGCGTGACGGGTCGCGGCTTCCTGCATCCAGCGCACATATTCGACGTTGTTGACGTGACCGTTCTCGTCGATGGCGTCCGGTCCGACCTCGAATGTGTACTGGTAATGCATGGCGTATCCGCGCTCCCGGCAGGACTGGTTCCATACGAAAATCAGCGCAAAGCGGCAAGCACCTGCGGGATTCTCGCCGCGATGTCCTTCTTGCGGGTTGTCCAAGGTAGAGGTTGTCCCCGCTAAATCCCCATTGTTTGCTGCGCGGTTAGCCTTTCGTCTCATGCCGAGAGAAAGGAGAGCCCGATGAGTGAAGACAGACTGACAAGCCAGCTTGTGGAGGTTGCCGATGTAGTGGGTGATCTGGGCCGGAACATTGCCGCCGCCCAGAAGCTGCTCAACAAGGATTATGTGGAAAGCCTCAAGGCGCTGATGCGCATGGCGGCGGATCACTTGGATGGTGCTGGCGGAGATGCGCGCGGCGAAGCGCTTTTGAATTTAATCAAGTCGCTTTCCCCCAACCGTTATCAGTATACGGAATCAGTGGTCGAGTTCGCCGCGGACCTTGCCGAGATGAAACAGCGCTCAACCATGGTGGGCGGTGGGGCGACGTTCAAGATGCTGCACGTGAGCGCTGCAATGTCCATGGGCTACGGGCAGGAGTACCGCTCGGCGGCGCGCATCACGGCAACCATCCATGCCGTGCCCGATGGACAACTGGTGAGCCGCTTGCTCGACCGCGCCATTGCCACCGAAGAAGATGCGCCGCAACTCCCGCTTGCCACATCTCTCGATCAGGACATCTATGACAGGGTGCACGAGATTTGGACATCCATTTCCGCAAGCGCGCAACCGTCGGGTTGAGCGCCATGACCTCCGAGACCCGTGCGGCCATCGTCGCGGCGCTTGTCGATGTGCGGCGGCTTCTTTCAAAAAGCCAAGCGGACTTCGCCGCCATGGACGAAGACCAACTGATCGATCTGTATGAACGGCTCGACGAACACGTGGACCGCTTGGGCGGGCTTATTCCGGACGCGACCCCGCCGGGCCGTATCGAGGACTTTTTCACCCAAGTGGGCGACGGCATGGTTGCCGCCCAGGACGAACTCGACAGGCAGTCCTTTGCCTACAATCGGGATCGGCCCGAGGGCGCATTGCCGAGCGCCTACCGAATCCCCAAGGTGCAGGCGGAAATCGGCTTCACCATGTCGCGGCGGCGGGAAAAGCGTTTCGGCGTGTTTGCCCTTGGCCGGACCGCGGGCGGGGAGAAGCGCCGTTCCAACACGGTCTCGTTTGAAATCCTCTCGGTGCCCCCGGCGGCGGACGCGCTTGATCAAATCCCCCTCGGGGTGCGTTTTGTGAACCGCAACACGGAGCGGGCGCAGGTCAAACTGGGTTTGGAAAATGCCAAGGCGGAAAACTCGGTCTCCGCGTCTACCGCCTCTGCGATGCTTGCGGAATTTGACCGTGTACTGATCGTTGCGCGCGAGGGCGAATGGCTTCTTGCTCATGTTATTCTGGTGGACGGGGACGTTCCGGCGACAACGTCCTTTGGTTTGCTGACGGAGGGCCCACCGCCCCGGTTTTCCTCCCACGGGGCCGTGCCCGCTTCACAGGCAGAGCAAGGCCGCTGGGTACAACTGCGCGATTTTCTGAACCGTATCTCCACGGCGCAAGCGGACTTGTTACGTGAAGACACTTAAGTCTTGCCGTATTCCGAGATTGGCATGCCGATCGCTCATGGGTGGTATGCAGCGTGTCCCATATCGCGCAACCGGCATCGCTACTATCGTATTCACCCCAGAGTGAGGAGTAGCCGATGCCGGTACACAAGGGCCGATGCCATTGCGGTGACGTGCGTGTAGAGTTCGCGACCGATACGGATACCGATAGGATTGCGGTGCGGACATGCGGCTGTACGTTTTGTCAGCGCACACGCCCCGTTTACACCAGCGACCCAAATGGCCTCGTCACGTATCGCCACAAACCAGGCGCGCTGCGCACGTACCGGTTCGGGCATGAGTCGGCGGAGTTCGTTTCCTGCGCGCGCTGCGGGGTTTATCTGGGTGCGGTTACGGAAACGTCAAACGGTCTGCGTTCGGTCGTCAATGTGGCGGGCGCGCTCCTGAAAGAGCTTGCAGAGAAAACCGCAACGCCGATGGACTTCGATGACGAAGATGCCGAAACCCGCAATGCCCGCCGCGCCAAGAATTGGACCCCTGCGCAAATCGAAGAAATCGCTTAGGTGCGCTTTAATCCGAAACTCAAGGTCACGCCGTCGAGATCGGCCTTGTCGGTGATTTCCGCGTCCGTCATGACGCCCTTGACGATGGACGTCGCCAGCAAGTCGCGCTCGAGCGTCTTCCCGTGACGGTCGATAAAGGCTTCGGCCCCGTCACCACCGATCCCGAGAGACACCCGGTCGGTAACATTAAAGTCCGCACGCCGCCGGGCATCCTGCGCAAGGCGCAGAAACTCGCGCAGCCGCGCTTCTTCAATAAGGCCTTCGTCGAGTTCCGTATCGAGCGCGATCAGATAACCTTCCCCATAGGCGGTGGCGAAGCCCGCCTTGCCTTTCACGTCGAGGAGAAAATCTTCCGCGTCCAGCGCAAGGGCCTCACCTTCCACTTCGATTGCGATGGGCTTTTTGCCGAGGATGGCATCCACCGTTCCGGCGAGCACTTCGGGTTCCGCGATCTTTTTGCGGAACGCAGGGACAAGCTTGCCAAGCCGCTTGCCCAGGGTCTGGAAGTTGGGCCTGAGCGCATAGTCCACATATTGTTCAAGCGCCGCGGGGTCGAGCACGACCAGATCCTTGACGTTCAGTTCTTCTTTGATGAGGTCGGCATAGCGGTCCAAGATCTCCCGGTCGCTGTCCTTCGCCAAGCGCAGAAAGACTTGCCGCAAGGGCTGGCGCAGGCGGATGTTCGCGCCCGAACGCGCGGCGCGGCCGAGATAAACAAGCCGCAGCACCAGCGCCATGGCCTCGTTCAGCGAGGCATCGATAAGGCTTTCGTCCGCCGCGGGCCACTCATCGAGATGAACCGACTCTTTGGCGTTGCCGCCGGCGGGTGCGAGGTTCTGATAGATGGCTTCGGAAACGAAGGGCGCCAGCGGCGCCATGAGCTTCACCACAGTCAACAGTGCATCGTACAGCGTGCGGAACGCGGCGCCCGCGTCATGCGGGTCCTCGGTCTCCCAAAAGCGGCGGCGGCTCCGCCGCACGTACCAATTGGAAAGGTGCTCATCCACGAAAACGGAAATCGCCTTGGTGGCCGCAGGGGCGCCGAAGTGCTCAAGCGCGTGGGTCACATCCAAAATGAGTTGGTGGCGTTTGGATTCAAGCCAGCGGTCAATCTCCGGCCGTGCGCTCACGTGCTGGCTCGCGGCAAGGTCGGGCTTTGCGATGTTCGCGTAAGTCACAAAGAACGAATAGACGTTCCACAATGTGAGAAAGAACCCCAGGTGCGTTTGCTGAATATCTTTGCGGTTAAAGGAAAGGTTCGTACCCGGAGGGTTGTCGCTGAGAATGTACCAGCGCAAGGGGTCGCACCCTTCCTTGTTGAGCACGTCCCAAGGGTCCACGGTGTTGCCGCGCGATTTGGACATCTTGCGGCCTTCAGCATCATTGATGAAGCCGAGCGCCACCACGTTCTTGAAGGATGAGGTGTCTTTGACAAGCCCTGCGAGCGGGCCCGCGGGCGCGGTCTTCCCACCGCCATAGGTGAGCAGGGTGGCAATGGCGTGGAGCGAATAGAACCACCCGCGCGTCTGGTCCATGGCCTCTGCAATGAAATCCGCTGGAAACCGTTCGGCGAAGGCCTCGGGCTCTTCAAACGGGTAGTGCCATTGGGCATAGGGCATGGCCCCTGAATCGAACCAGACGTCCACCGTCTGCTGTTCGCGGCGAAAGGTCTTGCCGTCCTTTTCGATAACAACATCGTCGACAAAGGGCCGGTGCAGATCGAGCCCCGAAAGGTCCTTGCCCGCAAGTTCGGAAAGCTCTGCCACCGAGCCCACGCAAAGGCACTCACCGTCTTCGGCTTTCCAGATGGGCAAGGGGCAGCCCCAGAAGCGTTCGCGGCTGATCGCCCAGTCGATATTGTTTTCAAGCCAGCGCCCGAAGCGTCCCTCGCGCACATGGCCGGGGACCCAGTTGATGTCGTTGTTGTTTGAAAGCAACTTGTCTTTCACCGCCGTCGTGCGGATGTACCAGCTCGTCTTTGCATAAAAGAGCAAGGGCGTGTCGTCCCGCCAGCAATGGGGATAGGCGTGCTTGATGCGCGCAGAACGGTAAAGGCTCCCGCGTTCCTTCAGATCACGGATGATCAGCTTGTCCGCTTCCTTGAAGAAGACACCTGCATAAGGCCCGTCGCCGTCTTTTTGGTCGGGGTGCCGCAGGCCCGACAGCATGTTGCCGTCCTGGCCCGCCGAGAACATCACCGGCAGGCTGTGCCGCTCACCCACTTCCATGTCGCCATAGGCCGTTGCGTTGTGGATGACACCGGTGCCCGTATCCACTTCCACGTCTTCGTCGATGAAGACCGTATAGATGTTCTCCATATTGTTGCCGCTGGGCGCGACACCGCAAAGGACCGGGTCGTACCTGAGCCCGGTCAGCTCCTCGGGCTTGAGTTCGCGAACGACTTCGGCCTCTTCGTCTTCGAAGACCTCGTCCACCAGCGGCGTTGCGACGATCATCAGCTCTTGCGGCGCGGCGTCGCGTTTGTGCTGGCCGCGCGCGGCGACGAGGGCATAGGTGGTCTTGGCCGAGATGGACATGCCCACGTTACCGCCGAGGGTCCAGGGCGTCGTCGTCCAGGCCATGAGCGAGAGCGGCCGGGTTTCGTCCGCGTCAATCAGCCCGCGTTCAACGGCCATGCCGCGGTCGAGCGTGAACTTCACCCACACCGCCGGGTCATCCACGTCTTCCTTCATGCCCTGGCTTACTTCGTGATCGGCGAGGGATGTGTCGCAACGCGGGCAATGCATGGTGGTCTTGTAGTCTTCGTAAAGAAGACCGCGATCCCATAGGCTTTTGAGGATCCACCACTCGGTTTCGATGTAGTCGTTGTCGTAAGTGACGTAGGAACGGTCGAGATCGACCCAAAAGGCAATGCGGTCGGTCAGCTTGTACCAGTCCTGAATGTAGCGGAAGACGCTTTCCTTGCAGAGGGCGTTGAACTGTTCGACGCCGAACTTTTCAATGTCCTGCTTGCCGCGGCTCTGGATTTCTTTCTCGACTTCGATCTCGACGGGCAGGCCATGGGTGTCCCACCCGCCGCGCCGGTCCACGTGATAGCCCTGCATGGTTTTAAAGCGGCAATAGACGTCTTTCACGGTCCGCGACGAGACGTGGTGAATGCCGGGTTTGCCGTTGGCCGTGGGCGGGCCTTCGTAAAAGACCCAGGCGCCCTTGCCGCCGTCCTTGGCAATGGCTTTCAGCTTGATGCCGTCTGCCTCCCAGTGCTTGAGGATATCCTCCTCAAGGGCGGGGAAATTCACTTTGGAGTTTACGTCTTTGAACATGGGCGCGGTCTTGGGCTTTCTGGAGCACACTCGAAGGGCGCTCATAGCAAATGGGAGGGAGGGCGCAAAGCCCTAGGCGTCTTCGGGCTGCCCGGATGGTTTGAACTTGGGGGCCCGGCGGCGTATGTCTCCAGGGGCGAGGGAGGCCCTTTCGTGCGGCGTGAGTACTTCTTTCTATTGACCCTGCTGGTGCCCGTCTGCGGGTGGGCGGCGGAAGAGCCGGAGGTTTTCGTTATCACCGGCACCCGGACCGAGGCGCCCGCCGCTGGCCATGCGGGTAACACGGCTCGGCTCGGCAAAGGCGAGATCGCGTTCATTCACCCTGACCATATGGCCGAGGCCCTGAACCGCCTGCCGGGGGTCAATCTTCACCGCGGCAATGGCGCCGAGCACCTGACGGCCATCCGCTCGCCGGTGCTTACGGGCGGTGCGGGCGCGGGCTCGTTTCTTTATCTTGAAAACGGCGTGCCTTTACGCGCGGCGGGCTTTGCCAATGTGAACGGGCTTTTCGAAGCGCATGCGGAGTTTGCCGAAGCCATCGAGGTGGTGCGGGGCCCGGGGAGTTCTCTTTATGGATCGAACGCGGTTCATGGGCTCATCAATGTGATCCCGCGCGTGGGCGAGGGCTCGGAAGGTTTTTTGGAAGGCCTTGGCGGCTCCTTCGGGCGCTGGCGCGGCAACGGCTGGGTCAGCGAGACGCGCGGCGTGCACCAGTTCGCCCTCGGCGGCACCTTCTTGCACGAAGACGGTTTCCGCGATGACGCAAGCCTTGATCACTTGAAAGTCTCAACCCGGCACCTGTGGGACGGGGAGCGCTGGTCCAGCGATACGGTCGCGAGTTTTGTGCAGTTAGGTCAGGAAACGGCCGGGTTTATCTTTGGCGAAAACGCTTATGACAACAGCCAGCTCGCGCGCACCAATGCCGACCCGGAAGCTTTCCGCGACGCTTATGCGTTCCGCCTCTCAAGCAGGTGGGAACGCGATGTAGGCAACGGCGCGCGCCTGTCGCTCACGCCTTATATGCGCGCGAATGAAATGGAATTCCTCATGCACTTTTTGCCCTCCGAGGCACTTGAGGAAAGTGGACACACGAGCGCGGGTCTTCTCAGTGCGCTCTACTTCGATGTGAACGGCGCGGAGGTGATCTTCGGCGCGGATGGCGAATGGACACGCGGGTATCTGCGCGAAACGCAGGAGCTACCCAGCTTCGGCACCTTCCCGCAAGGTGTTCACTACGACTACGAAGTGAGTGCCACGGTGCTTGCGGCTTATGTGCACAGCGAATGGCCGGTGGGCCGCCGCCTCCGCATCGTTGCGGGCGCGCGGGCGGAACACACCATCTACGATTACGACAACCAGACCGCCAGCGACACGGTGGGACGTTTCCAAAGGCCGCCGGACCGCACGGATGAATTCACCACGCTCAACCCTCGCCTCGGCGTGGTGGCGGATCTAAATGATGACTGGACTGCCTTTGCCAACTACGCGCGGGGCAGCCGCGCCCCGCAAACCGCCGATCTCTACCGCCTGCAAAGCAAACAAGCGGTGGGCGAAATCGACCCCGAAACCCTCGACAGTTTTGAAGTGGGCGTGCGGCGCCACGGGGAACCCGGCTGGCTCGAAGTCACCGCTTACTGGATGGAGAAAGAGAATTTTTTCTTTCGCGATACGGACGGCTTTAACGTGCCGGATGGGCGCACGCGGCACGTGGGCGTCGAAGCGGAGGTGACTTGGCCTTTGACCGATTGGCTCACTTTGGCGGCAAGCGGCACTTACGCGCATCACACTTACCGCTTTGACAATACGGTCGCGGTCAACTCCACCGAATCAATCTCGTCCGGCGACGATGTGGATACCGCACCCCGCACGCTGGGGAATCTGCGGCTCGTCTGGACGCCCCGTGAAGACATCCGCGCCGAGGCCGAGTGGGTCCATGTGGGCGAGTACTTCACCGACGCTTCGAACCTGTACGACTACCCAGGCCACGATCTGATCAATCTGCGCATTGCCTGGCAGGTGGGGGCAGGCTGGGGCATCTTTGCCGCTTTGCGCAATGCGGCGGGCACGGACTACGCCGAACGCGCCGATTTCAGTTTCGGGAGGGATCGCTATTTCCCGGGGGAGCCACGCGCCGTGCAGATAGGGCTGAGCCGCCGGTTTTAAAGGCGAAACAGGTGCCGAGATTTGACCGTAAACCCGCCCGCATTGTGTGCTACATAAATAACCAGGACGAATTGCCGGAGGACTGCATGCAACATCCCTTGCGCTTGCCAGACTTCAAGACCTTACGCCGCACGATTGCAGGTTCGCTGATCGCGGTCGGCCTTGTCGGGTTTCTGACCGGGTCCCTGGCGCAAGAAGAGGACATGCAGCCGGTTGAGGCATCCCCGTCCGTGCCGGTGACGGTCCAGCCCATTGACGAAGACGCCGTATCAGACGCGCTGGCCGCTTTGACACCCCAATCGAACCGCGCCGTGCTTTTGGAACTCAATGGGGCCATCGGCCCCGCGCTGGCTCACTACATCGTCGGTGGAATCGAAGACGCGCAACTTAACTCGAGCCTGATCGTTCTTGAGATGGATACGCCCGGCGGGCTCGACACCTCCATGCGCGAGATCATCCAGGCGATCCTCGCTTCCGAAGTGCCGGTCGCGACTTACGTCTCGCCGGCGGGCGCGCGGGCGGCAAGCGCGGGCGCGTTTATTCTCTATGCCAGCCACATCGCCGCCATGGCGCCGGGGACCGCCGTGGGCGCGGCGACGCCTGTTCAAATGGGTGGCGAAAGCCCGTTGCCTGCAGCGCCGGCGGAAGAACCCCAATCTCCCGACGGTGAGGCGGCGGAAGGCGAAGTCACGGAAGGCGAAACGGAACCTATACCCGAAGGCGCTAGTGCCACCGCCCCGCGCACCCCGCTCGATGCCAAGGCCATGAATGATGCGCTGGCGCTGGTGCGGGGCCTTGCAGAAATTCGCGGGCGCGACGTGGAATTTGCCGAAGCCATGGTGCGCGATGCGGAAAGCCTCAGCTATTCCGAAGCGCTGGAACAAGGCGTAATTGAGATTGTGGCAAGCGACCTTGCCGGTCTTTTCGCGCAAGCCGACGGTATGACCGTGGAGGTCGCAAGCGGAGAGATTGAAGTTCAAAGCGAGGGGCTGGCCGTGGAGCGCGTGCCCATGAACTGGGTGCAAGACCTCATCGCGCTTATCACCGATCCCAACGTCGCTTTCATCCTGATGAATTTCGGCATGCTGGGCATTCTGATCGAGCTTTACAATCCCGGCTCGATCCTGCCCGGCACCGTAGGCGTGATCTGCCTGATCCTTGCGCTTTATGCTCTCAGCGTGCTGCCGTTCTCTGCGACGGGCCTTGCCCTCATACTTGTCGGTTTGCTTATGATGGGGGCCGAGTTATTTGTGGTCTCAAGCGGTGTGCTCGCCATCGGCGGGTTCATATCCTTTGCCATAGGAGCCTTCTTCTTGTTCGATTCTCCCATTGCCGAGTTCCAGCTTGATTGGCGCGTTCTTGCGGGAACGCTTGCCGTGTTTGGCATCATTCTGTTCCTTGTACTGACATATGCGCTAGGGGCGTTGCGCCGAAAAGTTACCTCGGGACCCGAGGAACTGATCGGCATGAAAGGCAAGGTCGTCCAATGGAGCGGTAATGAGGGCATTGTTTTCCTTGATGGTGAAAACTGGCAATCTCGGTCCGAGGCGCCGCTTGAGCCCGGCCAATCCGTTGTGGCCACGTCGCGCGATGGTAACTTTCTGATCGTTCAAGGCGCAACGTGATCAAAGCCTGCCCAACCCCCGGTCTTACTAGTTAGGAGCACGTCATGAGCACACTTATCTCCGTTGCAATCTTTCTTGTGTTTGCAGTCAGCATTTTGTTTCAGATCTTCAAGATCCTGCGTGAGTATGAACGTGGAGTGATCTATACGCTTGGCCGCTACACCTCGACGTCGGGCCCGGGCCTGATCATCCTGATCCCGGTCATCCAGCAGATGGTGCGCGTGGACATGCGGACCATCGTGCATGACGTGCCGCCCCAGGACGTGATTTCCAAGGACAACGTCTCGGTTAAGGTGAACGCTGTGATCTATTACCGCGTGGTCGACGCCAACAACGCCATCAACAAGGTGGAAGACTTCATGATGGCGACGAGCCAGCTTGCGCAAACCACCTTGCGCTCAGTACTCGGCAAGCACGACCTCGACGAAATGCTCATGGAGCGCGACAAGCTGAACCACGACGTGCAAGAGATCATCGACCAGCAAACCGACGCCTGGGGCATCAAGGTCTCGAATGTCGAAATCAAGCACGTGGACCTCGACCCCTCCATGATCCGCGCTATCGCCAAACAGGCCGAGGCCGAACGGGAACGGCGCGCCAAGGTGATCTCGGCAGATGGGGAATTCCAGGCCGCGGCCAAACTGGCGGAAGCCGCGAATACGCTTGCGACGGAAAAGGGCGCCATGCAACTTCGTTATCTGGGTGCGCTTCAGGAGATCGCCAGCGACAAGACCAACACTATCGTCTTCCCGTTCCCGCTTGAGGGAATTGGTGATTTGCTGCCCAAGCTCATCGGCGGCGGCTCGCAGAACGACAATTAATCCGACGGCGAGGCTTTCTCTTTGAGCCAGGTAAGATAATCGGCATTGCCTTCCTCGGCCTGAATGGGAATCGAAAGCACGCAGGGTACCGAATAGGAATGAGTGGCCTTTATGTGGCCGGTGAGGGCCGCAACGTTCTCGGTCGTGGTTTTGGCGATAAGGACAGCCTCGTCGGTGGTCTCGATGGTGCCTTCCCAGCGGTAGATCGACGTCATGGGCCCCAGCACGTTCGCGCAGGCAGCAAGGCGCTCCTCGACTAAAAGCCTGCCCAGCTCGAGCGCCTGCTCCCGGGATTCGCAGGTAATGTAGATAAGCCGGATGTCGCTCATCATTGCCTCCTTGGCGGGGGTGAGCACGCGCCCTAAAACGCGCCCGCCTGAAATGCTATATCATGGGTCATGATGGTAACGGACGACCGAAAAGCCTTGGTGCTCTTTTCCGGCGGGCAGGATTCGGCCACCTGCCTTGCTTGGGCGCTTGACCGTTTCGAGCACGTGGAAACGGTGGGGTTTGCCTATGGCCAGCGTCACCACGTGGAAATGGAAATCCGCCCCCGCGCCCGTGAAGCCGTCGCCGCCGCCGTTCCCGGCTGGCAGGCCCGGCTCGGCAATGATGTGGTGATCGACGCGGGCGTCCTTGGTGAGATCAGCGAGACCGCGCTTACGGGGGACGTGGAAATCACCATGGGGGAAAACGGCCTTCCCACCACTTTCGTGCCGGGGCGCAATCTCTTGTTCTTTACGCTTGCCGGCGCTTACGCCTACCGCCGGGGCATCCGGCATATTGTGTCCGGCGTGTGCGAGACGGATTATTCCGGCTATCCCGACTGCCGCGATGAAACCGTCGAGGCGATGGAGAAGGTTCTCAATCTCGGCATGGAAGCCGACTTGATACTGGAAACGCCGCTTATGTGGATCGACAAGGCGGCGAGCTGGATACTAGCCGAACGGCTTGGCGGCGCGGCGCTTGTGGCAGCGATTATCGAGGAAACGCATACCTGCTACGAGGGCGACCGCGGGCACCGTCATGATTGGGGCTATGGCTGCGGCGCGTGCCCTGCTTGCGATCTGCGGGCCAAGGGGTTTGCCGCGTACCAGTCCGCAAAAGAATCCGTAGACGGATGACTTATTCCGTCAAAGAGATCTACTACACCCTTCAAGGCGAAGGCGCGCAGACCGGACGGCCCGCCGTCTTCTGCCGCTTTGCGGGTTGCAATCTCTGGTCCGGCCTCGAATACGACCGCGCCAAAGCGTTCTGCCAGTTTTGCGATACGGACTTTGTGGGGACGGACGGCCCTGGTGGCGGCAAGTTCAAGAGCGCTGAGGCGCTTGCCGATGCGGTAGCCGCAACATGGCCCAATGGTGCGGGCGGCGCGCCGTTGGTGGTTTGCACAGGCGGCGAGCCGCTCTTGCAGCTTGATGGTGAGCTGGTGCGGGCGTTTCACCGCCAAGGCTTCAGGGTCGCGGTGGAAACCAACGGCACATTGCTGGCGCCTGAAAGCATCGACTGGATCACCGTAAGCCCCAAGGCCGATACGAAAGTCGTGCAGGTGCAAGGCAACGAGCTGAAACTCGTCTATCCGCAAGAACGGGCAAAGCCCAAAGACTTTGCCCATCTCGACTTTGCGCACTTTTTTCTGCAGCCCATGGATGGGCCGGACCGTGCGGAAAACACCGTTGCGGCGATCGCCTATTGCAAGGAACATCCGCAATGGCGGCTCAGCCTGCAAACCCACAAGCTGATCGGCATTCCCTAATAAGCCTTCAGTTCATCTCAACCGCTGATGCGGGCGAGAAGAACGAGGAAAACTCAAGAGCCCAATAATCGAAGCTGTCGCGGGCGTCGGTGAAGCGGTCCTCGCGGTCGGTGACTGGCGCATAGATGTGAGGCGTGCGTCCATCCCTTATGGCGGCAACAATGATCCCGTCCGGGCCCGCGCGCCACGTCATTTCCATAATCGTGTGCCCGCGAATCCGGTCTTGGCTGCGCACGCCGCCTAGATGCGTTCCGGTGGTCCGTTCGTCATATTCGGTTGCGTAAACAAGCGAGGGCGAAATGACCAGCGAGCCTTCATCGGGCTCGTCCGTCAAAAGGCCTGTTGCACCAAATGCCGTTAAGAGACGTGCATGAAAATCGGCGGCCAGGTTATCGAAATACTCAGGACGAAGCCTTTGCTCATAGATCAGCCGTAACGGCATATCGTTTTGAGCAGACTCAATATAGATGCTCTTGAACTCGAAGCCGCCCATGTCTGGGTGTTGATAAAATTCCATGTAGCGGCTGTCGTCGACCCGTTCCAAACCGGAAAGCTCCGCCCGGTCCAGCGTATCCATTGCCGCCGCATTGAACGGCAGGATCAGCAGGGCCAGCGCGCCACACAAGCGGGCCCAGAAACCGGCGCGGCCGGTTGAATGGTGAGAGAATAAGGTATTCATGTTGATTGCCCCTTCAGCTTTATTGCAAAGCTGCGACCCCCAAACTCGCAATTCCGCCGAACAGCCCCATCATAAGGGAAGCAGGCGGCGCGTGTTCATTACAACTTGGTTAGGTCACGCGGACTTGATGAAAACCGGCGGACGAATGGTTGCTTACTCCGCGGCTTGCCCCGGCAGCATGGGATTTTCGGTGCGATTAAGGCCCATGAGATACTTAATGCCCTCTTCGGCAATGTCATCGCCCACCATGCGGTCGCTTTCGCCATAAAGTTCCTGCATGTCGATAAAGGCGGCATAATTCGCCTTTGTCCGGTCGGTAATGATCCCGCCCTTGATGAGTGTTTTGATCAAGACCCGAAAGATATTGTTCCGGTCCTGCAGACGCTCGCGGATGTTGGCATCGGTCATGGCTTCCATGAAGGCCTCTTGCACCCACTGCCAATCGAGCCCCACCTGGGCATAAACGTCTTTCTTTTGCTCGGGACTTGCGAGGTTGAACAACAGCACCTCGAAGACCTGCCACGCCCAATCCTCGATTTTGTCGCGTTCCTCGTCCGGCAGGTTCGGGATGGTGCGGTCCGCCCAAATCTTTCCGAACTTGTGATGGAAGGCCTCGTCGGTCATGATCAGTTGGCTCAGCTTCACGAGCACCGGGTCGCGCCCGTAATTGTAGTTCATGGCAAAAGCGCCCATGGCAAGGCCTTCGATCATGAGCTGCATACCTACAAGTTTTTTCCAAACGAGCTTCGATGCGACCAGTTCTTCGAGCAGGTTCTTAAGGGCGGGGCCGCACACGATGGGCTTGCCCCAGCGCGCTTCCACATATTTGGCGTAGCCGGTGACATGGCGGGCTTCTTCACGGGTTTGGTTGGCGGCATATTCCTGCGCGCCTTGATCCTTCAAAATGTGAACAAGCGATGCGGAAAGCGACAGTGCGCCTTGCTCGCCGTGCAAAATGGAAGAAAGCCCCCACCAGGTGTTGAGGTTGACGAGCTTGATCTTGTTCTTCTCGTCCAGCTTGTCGTTCACCGCGGTGGCAAGGTCCGGGTCTTGGTCGGGATCGACCAGGTACTCGTTCTCGAGATCGAAGGGGAGGGAGAAGTCGATATACTTCTTATCGAGCGGATCCCAGAAATGGTCGTGGGTCGCGGTAATGATCTTGTCGAAGGCGCTGGACCGTTTGGCATACCGGTCCACCTCGATCATGCACGCAAAGTCTTCCGGATCGGCGGCCTCGTAAGCGGTATCGACCGTTATGTTGCCATCGCTGCGTATTGCCATGTGGAACCCTCCTCTGGCCTCCGCCATCAATCATGACGCAGGCGTCAACATAGTCTCAAATTCGTCCCGGACATGCAAATCGGGCTGCGAGATTGAAAGAAAATTACGCGAGGGTGGAGACTGAGGTGTCCAGTTCCTGGGGCCTTGAGTCCTGGAGCCCCGGCCGGCGCGCGGGCTCGATCCGGCCTTTGTCGAGCTCGTGGCTTTCAGCAAACGAGCCCTCCAGCAGAAGCGCCAGCCGCTTAGCGAGATCGGAGGCGTGGTCCTGAAAGATCTCCGCGGAGCGGGTGAGACGGTCCTTGACGAGCTTGAGGTGGCGCTCGAAATGCTTGAGCGAGCCCGTGCTTTCGAACGCTTGCGAGGGCTGGGGCAGGGCGAGGCCCGAAGGGCCGGCAGTCAAATTGATGTGCGGCAGCTTGAGTTTGTAGGAACGGGGTTCCCCCAATTCCACCTCTAAGATACTGCTGGTTTCGCCGATCAGGTGAACGCTGCCATGGCCGGTTCCATTGGCGATGGCGTCCAGCTCGTCGATGATCACGGCGTAGCGCTCCGCAAGCCGCGAGCGATTTTCCGCCTTCTTTTCATCAAGCCCCGAGCGGCAAAGGGCGAAGCACTCCTCGACCAGCTCTTCGATATGGCGAAGACCCAGCATGGAGCCTTCGATCACGCCGATGGCCCGGGCCATGCTGGCGCGGGAGGTCGCCCGATGCGGCGAGGACCGCCGCGCCATGACGCTTAGGGCTTTCAGCACCTCTGCTTCGACGCTTTCGCTATCGGTGTCGCTCTTGCGCCGGGCGCACTCGTCTTGCTGCTTGCGATTGTTTGATTTGGAAAAGCCCAGCACTTTGTTTCCGGCCCAGATACGCATTGAAACGGCGCCCCTTTCGATTGTTTGGTCACCACTTTAGATTGGGCCCTCGAACTTTCCGTTAAGTGGGCTGGTTAATGGCTTTCACGAAAAACCGTGCCGTAATGAGACTGCTGCACCTGGCGCATGCGCGCTGGACCAAACTCCGGCGCCCCGTGACGCTTGGGGTCAAGGCGGCGATCTATGACCAGGCGGGCCGTGTACTACTCGTTAAGCATAGCTATACCGACGGCTGGCACTTGCCGGGGGGCGGGGTCGGCCGCGACGAACGTCTCAGCGATGCGGTGCGCCGGGAAATCCGGGAAGAGCTGGGTCTCACTCTGACAGGCGAGCTGCCCATGGTCGGCATCTATTTTGCGCCTCACCAAGGCAAGTCCGACCACATCGCGCTTTTCCGTGCCACCACATTCGAAGGCGAGATCGTAACCAACTGGGAGATTGCCAAGGCCGCGTTCTTTCACCCCCGCGACGTGCCTGAGGATACGACCGCGGCGACGCGCCGCCGCCTTGCGGAACTCGGGGGCACCGGACCTTTCACTGAGCGCTGGTGAGCCCGCGTCAGATGGGCTCCCACGAAAAGACCGAGCCCGTATTGCCCACGTCTTCGTAAGACGGTTTGAAAGCGGGAAGGGCGTGGGCGAGGACCGATGTGGGATCCCAGCCCTCGACTTTGCCCAGGGCGCGGATGGGCCGGGGCTGATTGAAAAGGAAAATTTCGTTACCGCGCACGGCGAAGATTTGACCGGTTGTATCTTTTGCATCATCCGCACAAAGAGCGACCGCAAGTTGGGCCACCTGATCGGCGCGCAACAGGTTTTTCATGCGTTCGACACGCTTGGCGCTTTCTTCGTCTTTGACCGGAATGGTGGCGATCATGCGGGTCCAGGCAAATGGCGCAATCACGTTCGAGCGCACGTTCTTGCGCTCGCCTTCCATGGCAATGATGCGGCTTAGCCCCACGATGCCCATTTTGGCGGCGGCGTAGTTCGCTTGGCCCACATTGCCAATGAGGCCCGAGGTCGAGGTAAAGAGGACGAACGAGCCTTGCTCTTGTTCACGGAAGTGATTCACGGCGGCGCGCGTCACATTGTAAGAGCCGTTCAAATGCACATTGATCACGGCGTCCCAGTCGGCGTCTTCCATCTTGTGAAACATGCCGTCGCGCAAAATGCCCGCGGGGCTGATCACGCCGTGGAGCCCGCCGAAAGTATCGAGCGCTTGTTCGATCATGGCCTTGGCGCCCTGCATCTCCGCAACGCTGTCGGAATTGGCGACCGCCTCGCCGCCCGCTGCTTTGATCTCGTCGGCCACCTCCTGCGCGGGGCTCCCTGAGCCTTCATCGCCGCCGGCAACGCCGCCGCCCAGATCGTTGACCACCACTTTAGCGCCTTCCCGCGCGGCCAGCAGCGCGCACTCCTTGCCGATACCGCGGGCCGCGCCGGTGGCGAGCACGACTTTTCCCTCAAGAACACCCATCTAAGGCTTCTCCCCTTGATCTGGTTAACCGGTTGCCGCGGGACCGTAACCGAGGGCCCGGCTGGATTCCAAGCGCTTTCCTGTTGCACTGCCGCAAAGTTTGCAGTATATACTTCGTTCATTCGGCATTCAGACCGAATAATATTTTGTAAGCGCTATGACGGTTATGACCTGCTCGATGACGCTCTTGCGACGACCGCGCCCGCATCCGGAAGCCCCGGACGCCCGCCCGCGGGCCCGTTAAGCGGCCTGGCGAGCACCTCTCAATTCCCATTAGCGCGAGCCAACCCCATGTTCACCCTGACCCAAGAGCGTCTTTCCGACGTGCCCTCGATCGAACGTCTTTATGCGGCGGCTTTCGGCCCTGGACGTCATGCCCGCACGGCGGCGCGGCTGCGCGAGGGGAATGCGCCCATCCCCGAGCTTTGCTTTATCGCCGAAGAAGACGGTGCGCTTGCAGGATCCGTGCGGTTTTGGCCGGTAAGGGCAGGAGCGACGCCGGGCCTTATGCTGGGCCCGCTCGCGGTGCAGCCCCGCCGGCGGCGCAACGGTATGGGGCTTGCGCTCATCCAAGCGGGTCTTGCGCGCGCGGGCGAAGCGGGCGCGGCTTTTGTGGTGCTTGTGGGGGATGAGCCCTATTACGGACGGGCCGGGTTCAGTGTCGCGGCACCCGGGCGGTTTCAAATGCCGGGTCCGGTCGATGCGGAGCGGCTGCTTGTCCGTGAGCTTCATGCGGGCGGTGGTGGGGCATCGGGGCTGATTATGCCAGCGCCGGAGCTCTCGAACCTATCGGCCTTCGCGCCACCAGGCCCCCAGCAACGCGCCGCCAATCAATAAAAGGGCCAGCGCCACGGGGATGACAGGCACCTCGCGCACCGCGCGTACCGTGTACTGATCGTTGCGCTGAAGCCCCGCCCAGTTAAGGCCCGTGGCGGCGCGGCCCGCCCGGGTCCGGCGCAAGGTGGGCAGGTCCATGTTGGTCGGGTCGCCCAGCCAGAACGTGCCGCCGCCGGAGGCGCGGACGATATCTTCGGTGGGCTCCGCCGAAACGCGCACGTCGCTGTATTCAAGGGCGTTCAAGACGCCCGAGGCCGCCACCGATGTCATGGTGCCGTCACTCAGCCTGTAGAGCCCAAGCTCGCCCGCCGCGGCAAGCCCCGTGAAAATGCCGGGCTCGACCATCTCAAGTTCAACGACTTCTTCGTTGCCGTCGGGGCTTGTGACTCTGACGGGTCCGGCGGTTTCGGCCATGGTGCGCCGGGTGATGCGCATCTCCTCGCCCGTAACTTCCGCAGCAAGAACCTCCTCGTCGAGTTCGGGCTCGCGCATCAGCCAATGGGCAAGCCGCCGCAAGAGTTCCGCCTGCGGGCCGCCGCCTTCATAGCCCCGCGTCCAGAGCCAGGCGTGATCGGACAAAAGCTGCGCAACGCGGCCCTCGCCCACGCGGTCGAGCACCAAAAGCGGATCGCCCGCGCCATCGCTCATAACCGTTTCCCCACTGACGGTTTCCGCATTGACGATGCGGAACCACCGGCCCCAAGTGGGCGGGGCCTCTTCTTGGTTGGCGCCGGGCAGGGCCGCGGTTACCGGGTGCCGCGCCCCCCGGGGCGTCACCTCGGCGCGGTAGGGGATTTCGGTGACATCGCCCGTGGGCCGGGCGGGCAAAACCCCCGCAAGCGGCGTCCGGTAAAGGCTGAGGTAGTTGGCGAAAGAGGGCCCCGCCGCGGTAAGAAGCGCCCCGCCGCGTTCCACATAGTTCGCAATGTTCGCCAGATAGCTGGGGTGCAGCACGCTGCGGCGGCGGTAGCGGTCGAAAATGATGAGATCGAACTCGTAAAGCCGTTCGGAGAACAGTTCCCGCGTCGGGAACGCAATCAGCGACAGCTCGTCAATGGGCGTGCCGTCCTGCTTTTCCGGAGGGCGCAAAATGGTGAAATGCACAAGGTCCACCGAAGGATCGGACTTGAGCAAATCGCGCCAGGTGCGCTCGCCGGGGTGCGGCTCGCCCGTAACCAGCAAAACGCGCAGGCGGTCGCGCACGCCGTTCGGAGTCACTACGGCGCGATTATTGGCGAGGGTAAGTTCGGCGGGGCCCGGCTCGACTTCGATTTCGACCACGTTCTCGCCGCCATGGGTAATGGGTACGGTAATCGGGCGCTCCTGACCGATGCCGGCGATCTGGGGCATGGCGGCTTCCCCGTCGATGCGCACGGTCACTCTTACCGGCGTGCCCGGGCGCACGTCCGTTCCGTAATCGTCCACGCGGATGGAAAGCGTCACCTCATTGCCCACGATGCCGAACACAGGCGCCTGCGAGACCGTCAGAATGCGGTCGCCTTCGTCGCGTGCACCCGTCAGAAACGTATGAATGGGCGCTTCAAAGCCCAGACGGTCGATGCGGTCGGGGACGTCGTGGATCTGCCCATCAGTAAGCAGCATGACCGCCGCCAGCCGTTCGGGGGGCACGTCGCTGAGCGCACGGGACAGGTCCCCAAAGGCACGGGTGCCGCGCTCGCCGCCGTCCGAGCGGTCACCGGCAATGTCGATGACCCGAAGCTCGACCCCCGCCATGGCTTCGAGACGGTTTTCAATGCGCCGCTGGGCCTCGGCGGTCACTTCCGCGCGCGTGCCGATGTCCTGGCTCAGGCTGCGGTCCACCGCAAGCACGGCAATGTCGGGAATGGGGTCGCGTTCTTCTTGAACCAGCGAGGGGTTCAATAGCATCGCGACAAGTGCCGCAAGACAGGCCGCGCGCAGCCAGCCCCCGCGCGCCTTGCGCGCGATGGCGAAGATGACCATCGCCGCACCGGCAAGGGCGAGCGCCGCGAGAAGGGCGACGGGGACCATGGGGTCTGTAACCAAAGTCCAGTTCATTGGCCCAACCTTTCGAGCAAGGCAGGTACGTGCACCTGGTCGGACTTGTAGTTTCCGGTGAGGGTGTACATGACCAGGTTGACGCCGAACCGGTTCGCAAACTCCCGCTGCCGCGCGCCGCCGGGGGAGACCGCGGCAAGCGGGCGGCCTGCCTCGTCGGTGGCCCAGGCGGCGGCATAATCGTTGGCGCCAATCAGGATCGGGCTCACCCCGTCCCGGTCCGCCGAGCCAAGGCCGTTTTCACCCGGCGCTTCGACCCAAAGCTCGCCGCCCGCGTAGCGGCCGGGAAACGAACTAATCAAGTAAAATGCGCGGGTTAGCACGTGATCTTCGGGAACCGGTGTAAGCGGGGGCACATCCAGTTCGGCCACAAGGCGGCGCAGCGCCTGGGTGCCCTCACGCGGGGCGCCCAAGGGGCTGACGGTGTCCGCGTCGGCCGTGTCGATCAAAAGGGTCCCGCCATTGCGCATGTAGCTCGCCAGCCGGTCCGTCGCCTCGGGCGAGAGGGCGCGCTGCTGCGGCGACACGCGCCAGTAAAGCAAGGGGAAGAAGGCGAGCTCGCTGGTTTCAAGATCAACGCCCATGGGTGCCGCGGGCTCCACGGTGGTCCGCGCGAAAAGCGTGCGGGTCAGCCCTTCCAGCCCGGCGCGGGCCATGTCGTCGGAGGTCACATCGCCCGTGATCACGTAAGCGAGGTGAAGCTCGGTTGCGGCTTCAATGGCCCAGCGGTCTTCTGGTGTGAGCGCACTTTCCTGCGCGCGCGCTTCGCCCGCCGCGCCGGCGGCCAAAACAAAAAGCCCGAGCATTGCGGTTCGCGCATAAAGACGGCGGAGCTGCAGCAATCCGGCAAACCAAAGACTGAGCAAGAGATCACCAACGAACAGAGCAAGTGCAATCGTAAGCAGCCATGGCTTCAAGTCCGTTCCGCTCTCATCGCGGAAGGCACGAACCGTTGCGCCTTGCGGCCAGCCGTCTGCTGCTTCAATGCGCGTGCCGGGCGGAACCGGGTTGAGCGCATGGGCCGTTTCCTCGGTGCCATAGAGCCCGGGCGGGTGGCGCGGCGAAGGCGTGGCGGCGCGCAAACCGCTTGCGGTAATGGGCTCTGCCGTGGCGGGTGGGGGCTGCATGCGTCCATACCCGTCCATGACGGACAAGGGCGGCAAGAAGGCGCGGCCTTCGCCCGCCGCTGAGGCCTCGGCAATTCCTGATGAAAGCCGCATCAACCGCCGGAGCATTTCCACATAAAGTCCGGAAGCGGGCAGGGTCGACCAGTCCTGATTGGCGGTGACGTGGAAGAGAACCACCCAGCCCTCGCCCCGCCGCGCGCCGGTCACGAGGGGCGTTCCGTCCGCAAGCCGCGCCCATATTTTCTCTGAAAGTTCCAGTTCGGGCTCGGCGAGCACTTGATGTGAAACTTGAACTTCCTCGGATATGTCGAGCCCTGCAAAAGGGCTTGCGTCATCGAAGGGCAAGAGCCCTTGCGGCACGTCCCAGGCGAGCGAGCCACCAAGGGCGCGGTCGCCGATGCGCAAAGTCACGGGCAACAAATCGTCGGTCTGGGCGGCGAGGCGGGGGCCCGCAAAGCGGATGAGAAGCCCGCCTGCTTCGACCCAGTCGCGGGCCAATTCGTAGTCCTCGCCCGAGAGCCGGCCCACATCGGCGAGCGTCAGCGCGGTGACCCCGCCGGTGAGGAGTTCCGCGATCCCGCCTTCGCGTAATTCCGCGTAAGGCTCGAGCGCGCGCTGGATGTAAAAGGTCTCCGACAGAAGCGGCTGGTCGTCATAGGCGGTGACGCTCGAAACAAGTCCCACCGCGCGCCGCCGCGCGCCTTCGTCGATCAAAACGGCTTCGCCTGCGGATCGCGCGCCTTCCACTTCGATGCGGGTGGCTTCGTTGCGCAGCTCAAGCGGCAGTTCAACGAGCACGGAACTTTCGTCGGCGCCCGCATCGAACGTGAACGGCACGCGCGCGAGAGTGCGGCCGGCGGTGCCCACGGCCCGCACGTGTCCCGATTGGGGCGCGCCGCTTTCGCCGGTGATGGCGCGGCGAAGGGTTACGAGAAAGCCGGTCCGTTCGGCAATCGGGGGCAGGAGGGCGAGTTGCGCCATTTGGCCCGGATCGTCGAGCACGGTGAGGCTGCCAAGTTCCAACAGCCGCGCGGCGAGCGCGCGCCGGTCTTGCGTTTCCAGCCCGTCGGAAATCCAAATGATCTCCGCCTCTTGTTCTCCGAGAACTTGGCTCAGATCGGGCATACGCTCCATGATCGCATCATGGGCGGCCAGAAATGGGGTGGGTGCGAGGGTCCCCGCAACGTCCCGGGCCTCCGCCGCGCGCATCAGGGTCACCGCGGGGCGGCTTGTTCGGGGTGCGGTGGAAAGTATGGCGACGGCGCGATCTTCCCGGCCCGCATCGTCGATCAGCTCACGGACGGACCGGGCGCGCACGTCCCAGTCGGCAGCAGCGGCCCAGGTGTCGTCTACCACCAGCACCAGGGGTCCCGCACCCGTGGTCTGCCGCGCTGCGTTCCAATAGGGCCCGGCCAGCCCCGCGATCACCAGCGCCGCGATGACGAGACGCAAGAGCAAAACCCACCACGGTGTATGTGCAGGGCTTTCCTCGGGTGTCTCGGCCCCCAGGATAAGGCGGATGGCGGGAAACCGCAGCCTTGCTGGGGCGGGCGGCGTTACACGCAAAAGCCACCAGATGGCGGGCAATCCCAAAAGCGCGGCCAGCACCCAGGGGGCGGCAAAGCTGAGCGGCAGAAGCCCGGTCATTGCGCGCGGCTCCGCGCAATGCCGATACCGGCGTCACCTGAAAGACGGGCGTAGAGCGCCAGCAATGCGGTTTGCGGCGCGGCATCGGTGTGGTGAACGATAAAGCTCCATCCCGCTTTGCGGACCGCTTCGCCGATTTCTTCGCGGTGAGCTTCCAGCTTTTCTTTATAGGTGCTGCGCAGGCTTTCCGCGCGCCCGGTCAGAAGCTGATGACCGGCGCCGTGATCTTCAAAGAGAATGCGGCCTTCGAAGGGCCAGGTTTCTTCGGCGGGATCGAAGATCTGGACAATGTGTCCGTGCGCGCCTTGCGCCGCCGCCGCGCCGATGAACTCAGTAATCTCTCGGGCGGGGCGAAGGAAATCGCTCAACAAGACGATGTTCGACCGGCGCAGGCGGTCATCGACCCCGGGCATGGGCGGAAGGCCCGCCGCCGGCGCGGTGACCGTCAACGTGAGGCCACGGAGTGCGCTTTCCCCGTTGCGGGCGCGGGCATCGCGGGAGATATCGCCCACCCGTTCACCGGCCCGCGTGAGTAAAAGACTCAAGGCAAGGGTCAGCACGGCGGCGCGAAACGCTTTTGTTTCCTCTGCGAGATGGGATTTGTAATCCATGGATCCCGAACGGTCGCACCAAAGCCAAACCGATTGGGCCAGCTCCCATTCCGTCTCGCGCACGTAGAAGGTGTCGGACTTGGCGGACCTGCGCCAGTCCACCGCCGCGCGGGGATCGCCTTCGCGGAAGTGACGGAACTGCCAGAACGCTTCGCCTGCGCCGGACTGGCGGCGTCCGTGATCGCCGGCAATGATCGTGGCGGCCAGTTTTTCAGCTTCAACCAACAGAGCAGGGAATGCGCACGCGGCGGCTTCCGCGGCGGAGCGGGCGGTCTCGCCGCGGGGTTTGTTCTCGCTTGCAGGATGCAGCACGTCGGCCATGGCGCTTTATCGCCGCTCCTTCAGGCCATCAATCGTCGATGCGGGCACTCAGCCGTCCAATTACCGCTTCCAGGTTCTGACCGTCGGCGCGCGCCGCAAAATTGAGCGCCATGCGATGACGGAGGACCGGCTCAGCTAACGCGCGCACATCATCGAGGCTGGGCGCAAGGCGGCCATCCAACAGCGCCCGGGCCCGGACCCCCAGCGTCAGCGCTTGGCTTGCGCGCGGCCCGGGCCCCCAGGCCACGGCGTCATTGATGAACGCGTCTGAATCGGAACCTGGACGGGCCGCCCGCACGAGCGACAGAATGGCGTCCACCACCTTTTCGCCCACCGGCAAGTGCCGCACGAGGCGCTGAAACTTCTCAAGCTCGCCCGCGCTCAACACTTCGCTCGGGCGGTATTCATCTGCCCCTGTCGTTTCGAGCAAAATCCGGCGTTCGGCATCCCGGTCCGGGTAGTCCACATTGATCTGCAAAAGAAAGCGGTCGAGCTGCGCTTCGGGCAGGGGATAGGTGCCTTCCTGCTCGATGGGATTCTGGGTTGCCAGGACGTGAAAGGGATGGGGCAAGTCATAGCGCTGGCCGGCGACCGTCACATGCTGTTCCTGCATGGCCTGCAGTAGGGCCGACTGGGTGCGGGGGGAGGCGCGGTTGATCTCGTCCGCCATTAAAAGCTGACAGAAGACAGGCCCCTTGATGAAGCGAAACGAGCGCTTGCCGCTGTCGCTTTCCTCAAGCACTTCCGAGCCCACAATGTCGGCGGGCATAAGGTCGGGGGTGAACTGAATGCGCTTTTCGCTGAGGCCGAGAACCGTCCCGAGGGTTTCCACAAGGCGCGTCTTGGCGAGGCCCGGCACTCCTACCAGGAGGGCATGGCCGCCCGCGAGCAGGGTGATGAGAGTCTCATCTACAACCATAGATTGCCCAAAGACCACCCGCGCGATTTCGTCGCGTGCCGCCTTCAGTTTCGCGCCCGCCGCTTCCACATCGGAAGGGGAGGCCGTGTCAGGTTCCGTTCGCGTTTCCATAAAGTAAAGTATATCCTTTGCGAAGCGGGACACCATAGCCGGGGGAGGCGGTCCCGCAGTCACGATTCATTGAAAGCAGTGTGACACGTTTCTATGTATGTGGCCGGGGCCACCTAACCGAAAGGTTAAGTATGGCCGCGGCAGAACTTTGGCAATCCGGCAAGCGATGTGCACAATGGCCGGAAGGGGCCGCGAGGGCCCTTTGATGCGCAAATGAGTGCGCAAGTGGGGAGTAATCGAATGGGTAGTCTTTTCCGGGGTATATCGAGAATTTTCAGGATCGTGTGGTGGCCGGTTTCCGCCATCCGCAATCTCGTCTTTTCGCTCATTGCCCTTCTGATCTTCTTTGGCTTTCTAGCGGGGTTGTTTCAGCCTGGACCGTCGGTGCCCGATAACGTGGCGCTGGTGGTCAATCCGTCCGGCGTAATTGTAGAGCAACGCACCCAGCAGGAACCGATTGACGAGTTCTTCAACGACATGTTCGGCGGCGGCCCGCCTCCCGAAACCGAATTGCAGGACGTGCTCGATGCGCTTGAGCTGGCTGCCGATGATGACCGCATCAGCGCGGTTGTCTTGCATCTCGACAACATGATGGGCGCGGGCCCCAGTTCGCTGCACCGGATTAGCGCGGCAATCGATAGTTTCAAAGATAGTGGCAAGCCCGTTTATGCGGTGGGCGACAGCTATTTCGATCCGCAATACATCTTGGCCGCGGAAGCCAATGAAGTGATCATGCATCCCTTCGGCGCGGTGATCATCGGCGGATATGGCCGTTACCGCAGCTACTACCGGCAGATGCTGGAGAACCTGCGCGTCAACGTGAATGTGTTCCGTGTGGGAACCTTCAAGTCGGCGGTCGAGCCCTTCCTCCGGGATGACATGTCGCCGGAAGCACGTGAAGCCAATCTCGGATATCTCAATGTGCTGTGGGACAACTACACCCTCGACGTTGAGCAGTCGCGGAACTTCGCACCGGGCACCATCGAACAGCAGATCGAGAACATTGGCGCGCGGGTCAGCTCCGCTGGCGGCGACTTGGCTCAGGCGGCATTGGACGCCGGACTGGTTGACGCCCTCATGTATCAGGACGAATACCGCGCCCACATCGGCGAGATTGTCGGTATGGATGATGAAACGAACAGTTTCAATCAGATCGACCTGCATACCTATCTTGCCGCGGCGCGGGAAGAAGGGACCGGCAGCGGTCCTGAGATCGCCGTTGTGACGGCGGCGGGCGTGATCGTCGATGGCGAGGCGCCGGCGGGCACCGCAGGCGGGGTTACCGTTGCCGGTCACATTCGCGATGCCCGCACGAACCCGGACGTGAAAGCGATCGTTCTGCGCGTCGATAGCCCGGGCGGTTCGGCCTTTGCGTCCGAGCAGATCCGGCGCGAGCTTGTGGTCGCGCGACAAGACGGCATTCCCGTGGTGGTTTCCATGGGCGACCTTGCCGCGTCGGGCGGTTACTGGATTTCGACCGCGTCTGATGAGATTTGGGCCGCGCCCACCACCATCACCGGGTCCATCGGCATCTTCGGCATGGTCCCGACGTTCGAGGGCACCTTGGGCTGGGCAGGTATTAGCCGCGATGGCGTGGGTACGACTTCGCTTTCCGGCGGTCTGGATATGGGTCAGGAGTTGAACCCGGTGGTTGCGGATCTGTTCCAGCAAGGTATCGAAGACGGTTATGAGAAGTTCATCAACCGCGTCATGGAAGCGCGGGGCATGACCTTCGAGCAGGTCGATGCCATTGCCCAAGGCCGCGTCTGGGCCGGGGCGACAGCCATGGATCTTGGCCTTGTGGACCAGCTTGGTGATCTTGAGGATGCCATCGAATCAGCGGCGGCAATGGCTGAACTCGACCGTTATCAGGTGGTTCCTTACGAGGAAGAGCCCAAGGAGCTGTGGGAGCAATTGGCCGAAAGCTTCTCGTCGCAAGCGATGGCGTTCTTCGGGATAGAGCAAGCAGCACGCGCGCCGCAATTGCCCGAGCCGGTGGCGGCTGAGTTCCGCCGCACTTGGGCCGACCTGCGCTTGCTGACGCAACTCAACGACCCAAATCATGCTTATGTCATATGCTTGGAGTGCACCCAGCATACGCAATAACCCGCCGAGATCCTTCGGGGTCCCGGCAGGGGCCCCGGAGGTGAGGCGCGGGATGAGCAACGGCATCAGCCCCGACATCATGAAGGAAATCGAAGCGGCGCAGGCGGAAGCCGGCGGCGGGCGCGGCTTGCCGCCGATCCACAAGTGGCACCCCGATAAAGTCGTCGAGCTTGATATGCGCATCCACCGCGACGGGCGCTGGGACTATCAAGGCACGCCCATTGGCCGCAAGCGCATGGTGCGGCTGTTCTCGACTGTCTTGCGCCGCGATGACGACGGCGAGTTCTATCTCGTCACGCCCCCCGAAAAGCTGCATATCCAGGTGGACGATGCGCCCTTCGTTGCCGTCGCGATGGAGGTGAAGGGGGAAGGCCGCGATCAGGTGCTCGTATTCACTACCAATGTGGGCGATGTGACCGCCGCGGGGCCGGACGCGCCCCTGCGCATGGAGATCGACCCTGAAACAGGTGAACCCGCGCCTTACGTGCTCGTGCGCGACCGGCTCGAAGCGCTGGTGAACCGCGCGGTCTTTTACGATCTCGTGGAACTGGGCACGGAAGAAGAAGTGGAAGGCGCCCAACGCTTTGGTGTTTGGAGCGGCGGCGTCTTTTTCCCCTTCGCCGACGCGCGGGACGTGGGCGCCCCGTGACCAGCCCCGCCGACAAGAAACGCCTGGTCATCGAACGGGTGTCTGGCGAAGGTGCAAGCGCGCCTCCCGCAAATGACCGGCTCATCAAGTCCGACTTTCATTTCGAAGACGATCTTGCCCCCAACCCGGAGCGCGCCTTGCGGCCCGCAGGGGTGCTGGTGCCCATTTTCGAGCGCGAACACGACTTGACCGTCCTGCTCACGCGCCGCGCCGATCATCTGGAGAGCCATTCGGGCCAGGTTGCCTTTCCCGGCGGCAAGATGCACCACGAGGACGAAACCCCGCTTGCGGCCGCCTTGCGCGAGACGCGCGAGGAGGTGGGCGTCGGCGAGCGTCATATTGATCTCGTGGGCGCGCTCGACCCTTACGAAACCGGCACGGGCTTTGTTATCCATCCCTTCGTGGGCTTTGTGGCCGAAGGGGTGGAGTTGACGCTCGATCCGGGCGAGGTAGCGGAAGCCTTCGAAGTACCGTTTAGTTTCTTGATGGACCCGGCAAATCACCGGCTGGAAAAAACTTTTTGGCGCGGGAAGATGCGCGAGTTCTATGAAATGCCCTATAAGGGGCAACGCATCTGGGGCGCGACCGCCGCCATGCTGGTCAATTTCTACACGCGGCTTTACGGAACATGACTGAATTGCCCGAAACGCTTGGCCCCCATACTTGGATTACCGACGCGCGCACCAAGGCGGTTATGGAGGCTTTGGGGCAGGGCGCGGCGCGCTTTGTCGGCGGCTGCGTGCGCAACACCATCTTGGGCGAGCCGGTGGAGGATGTGGACATCGCCACGACCCTTAAGCCCGATGAGGTGATCGCCCGTCTGGAGAAAGCCGGGCTTAAGGCCGTACCCACCGGCATTGAGCACGGCACGGTGACCGCGGTGGCCGACGGCAAACCGTTTGAGATCACGACGCTCAGGAAGGACGTCACCACCGATGGCCGCCACGCGGAAGTGGCCTTCACCGCGGACTGGACCGAAGACGCCGCCCGGCGCGATTTCACCATGAACGCGCTTTATGCGGACCGCGACGGGACCCTGCACGATCCCATGGGCGGTTATGACGACGCGCTGGCGGGCCATGTGCGGTTCATCGGCGATCCGGACGCGCGCATCAAGGAAGATTATCTGCGCATTCTCAGGTTCTTTCGCTTCAACGCCTGGTACGCCAAGGGCGATTACAATCAGGCGGGGCTTGAGGCCTGCGCGGCGAACAAGCAGGGCCTTGGCAAACTCTCTGGCGAGCGCGTTCACCACGAGCTCTTGAAACTGGTCGGCGCGCGCGATCCCATGCCCGCGATCCGCGCCATGGCGGCGGTGGGCATTCTCGTCGAAGTGCTGCCCGAAGCCGCAAACTTCGAGCGCTTTGCCAAGCTCGCGGAAATCGAGTCCCATCAGCTTTTTGAATCCGATCCCCTGCGGCGGCTCGGTGCTCTCATCACGGGCGGAGCGGCCGAGATCGGCGCCATGGCGGACCGGCTCAAGCTCTCAAACGAGGTGCGCGACCGCCTTATCCGTATGCATACGGATCAAACAAGGCTCGTGAGCTATCTTTCGATCCGCGAGGTGCGCAAGGCGCTTTACTGGATGGGGGCGGAGACATTCAAGGACCGCGTGATGCTCCATTGGGCGGTGGATCCCAAGGAAAACAACGCCGTGCAATGGCGCGCGCTGCTGGCGATCGCCGACAGTTGGGAACGCCCGGCCTTCCCCCTCACCGGCGAGGAAGTCATGGCCGCGGGCGTACCTGAAGGGCCCGACGTGGGCCGCGTCCTGCGCGAGGTGGAGGAATGGTGGGTGGATGTGGATTTTCTCGACGACCGTTTTTCCCTGATCGAGCGGCTCAAGGCCGTGGTTCAGGCAACGGTGTACTAGGCATCAGGGGAGAGCCATGTCTCTAGGCGGTCTTGCCGATATTGCCAGCGTGATCGCCGCGCTCGCGGTGGTGCTGACGCTTCCCGTGCTGATTATCTCCATCCGCCAGAACACCAAGGTGCAACGTGCCGTGGTGGTGGACAGTCTTGCCGAGGGCATTGCAAGCATCAATGCGCCGCTTACGTCCGATCCCAAGATCGGCGCGGCCATTCAAGCCGCAACGGAGGATTGGCGCAGCGCCACGCGCGAACAGCGCATCATGGCGCATTACTTTCTTTATTCCATTTTCAAGCTGCACGAAAACGCCTGGTATCAAATGCGCGCCGGTATTCTGGAACCGCATGTTTGGGAAGGGTGGGCGGCCAATATGATTAAGTACTATCATATGCCCGGCGTGCAGGATGTGTGGTGGCCGGCGCGGGGCAATTCCTACAACAAGGAATTCCGCGACTTTCTTGCCTCTACCACGCCGCCCCAGATTGGCGAGCTGCGCGATATCTTTGGCGATTGACCTAGCAAAAACCTGACGCTGGTTTGTTACCTCCGCCCAGGCGTTTCCGTTAAAGCAGGAACGTGGGAAACGGGATGGGATTGTAACCATGCGTGTAATGCGAGCCGTGGGCTGGGCCGTCGGCATACTGATTGTCTTGGGCGCACTTGGCTGGTTTTGGCGCTGGCACATCGCTTATGGCGCTGTGATGCCAATGATGCTCGCGCCCGCGGGTGAGGTGGAAGGTACCGCATTCGCGGTGCTCGATTTTTCAGACGAGTCAAATTGGGCGGCGCTGCCCTGGCTATGGGCCGCAATAATTAAGGGACGCCCGTCACGCCACTCAGTT
>JANQLJ010000101.1 GCA_028280665.1 Alphaproteobacteria bacterium | reverse complement strand
CGCCCGATCCCGCTCCCCCCGGTCTCGGTTTACGGATCAAGCGGCGGCTTTACGTGATCCTTGAGGCCGGCAAGACCGGCGATCTTGCCAGCACCGTCTTCGACTGGTTCATGGTCACGCTGATCCTCGCGAACGTGTTCGCGTTTACGGCGGAAACCGTGCCCCGCGTCCGGGCGGCCTGGGGCCCGGAGCTTGAGCTGTTCAACGCGGTCTCCATTTTTATTTTTACAATAGAATACATCTTGCGCCTTTGGGTGTGTACGGAGCATCCGCCTTTACGCCACCGCAATCCGGTGGGTGCGCGGCTGGGGTTTGCCATGAGCCCGGCCATGATCATCGATTTTCTGGTGATCGCACCGTTTTACCTTAACCAGCTTATTGGGCTCGACCTGCGCGTGCTGCGGGTCATCCGGTTGCTCCGGTTCCTCAAGCTCGTGCGGTTCTCGCCCGCGCTCGCGACCCTTTCCAATGTGATCTATACCGAACGGCGCGCGCTGGTGGGCGCACTCATCATTATGTTCGGCTTGCTGGTTCTGTCAGCCAGCGCCATTCATTTTGTCGAAGGCCCGGTGCAGCCGGACTATTTCGGCACCATTCCCGACGCTATGTGGTGGGCGATAGCAACGCTCACCACCGTGGGTTATGGCGACGTGGTGCCGCTCACCACGCTGGGACGTATCATTGGCGGCATTGTGATGGTGTTTGGCCTCGGCATGTTCGCGCTACCCATCGGGATTATCGCAACGGGCTTTGCCCAGGAAATTCACCGCCGCGAATTCGTCATGAATTGGGGGCTGGTGGCGCGGGTGCCGATTTTCTCTGAACTGACAGCAGCAGAAATCGCCGAGGTCATGCAGCTTCTGCAAACCCAAGTCATGCCGAAGGACGCGCTGATCGTGCGCGCGGGCGACGAAGCCGAAGCCATGTACTTCATTTCGCTGGGCAAGGTCGAGGCGCAGCTCGCCGACGGTCCCGCGACACTTGGAGAAGGCAACCACTTTGGGGAGATCGCCTTGCTGCGGGACGTCAAGCACGTGGCGACGATCCGCGCGCTCTCGCAAGTTCACTTACTGGTGCTTGAGGCCGATGCCTTCCGCGCGCTTCTGGTACGCAACCCGAAGCTCGGCGATCGCATTCGCGCCACGGCCGAAGAACGGCTCAACCAGGCCTGGGGCAAATCCAGCGGCGAACTGCTGGCTGAGGAGATCCGCAAACACGACCCTTTGGAAAAAGAAAGCGATGCGGAAGAGGAGGGCGGCCCGCCCGCTTAACCCATCGCCTTTTGGAAGTTCGCGTCCACCGCGTCGAGAAAGCCCTCGGTGGTTAGCCAGCTCTGCTCATCCCCGATCAGGATGGCGAGGTCCTTGGTCATCCCGCCGCCTTCGACCGTCTTGATCACTGTCTCCTCAAGCGTGGTGGCGAACCGCGTCAGCGCCTCGTTCTCATCGAGCTTGCCGCGGTGGGCGAGGCCCCGCGTCCAGGCAAAGATCGATGCAATGGAGTTGGTGGAGGTGGGCTTGCCGTCCTGATGCAGGCGGTAGTGCCGCGTCACCGTGCCGTGCGCGGCTTCGGCTTCCACCGTCTTGCCGTCCGGCGTCATCAGCACCGATGTCATGAGGCCGAGCGAGCCGAAGCCTTGCGCCAAGGTGTCGGACTGCACGTCGCCGTCATAGTTTTTGCAGGCCCACACATAACCGCCTTCCCATTTCATAGCGGCGGCAACCATATCGTCGATCAAGCGGTGCTCGTAGGTCAGCTCGCGTTTGTCGAACTCGACCTTGAACTCTTCATCAAAGACTTCCTGGAAGAGGTCTTTGAACCGTCCGTCATAAGCTTTGAGGATGGTGTTCTTGGTGGACATGTAAACCGGCCAGCCCCGGCCCAGGCCGAAGTTGAAGCTTGCCCGGGCAAAGTCGCGGATCGACTGATCGAGATTGTACATGCCCAATGCGACGCCGGAGGAGGGGAAATCGAAAATCTCGAACTCTTGTTCCTCACCGCCGCCGGCAGGAGTGAACTTCATGGTTAGCTTGCCCGGACCCGGCACCTTGAAATCCGTGGCGCGGTACTGATCACCGAAGGCATGACGACCGATCACCACGGGCTTGGTCCAGCCGGGTACCAGCCGCGGCACGTTGCTGATCACGATGGGTTCGCGAAAGACGACGCCGCCCAGAATGTTACGGATGGTGCCGTTGGGCGAACGCCACATTTTCTTAAGGCCGAATTCCTCAACGCGCGCTTCATCGGGCGTAATGGTGGCGCACTTGACGCCCACACCGTAATGCTTGATGGCTTCGGCGGCGTCGATGGTAATCTGATCGTCCGTCGCGTCGCGGGACTCAATCCCCAAATCGTAGTATTTGAGATCGATATCGAGATAGGGGTGGATGAGTTTGTCTTTGATGAGCTGCCAGATAATGCGCGTCATCTCGTCGCCGTCGAGTTCGACGACCGGGTTTGCGACCTTGATCTTCGACATGAGTGCTGCGGGTCCTTGTTTGTGGGAAAACCGCGCGGGAGCCCCCCGCGCCCTGGTCCGGGCGAGGGGGTACCCGATCCCATCGCCAATTGCAAATGGGCGCGCACCGGGGCGCGTGAGTTGATGGCGGGGACGGATCGCACCAGGGCGGTTTGGGACGGGGGCCCCTCCGTCATCCTTGTGGCGCCCCAGCTCGGCGAGAACATCGGCGCGGCGGCGCGCGCCATGTTCAATTTCGGGCTGACGGACCTGCGGCTTGTCGCGCCCCGGGACGGCTGGCCCAATGAAGCGGCCTTTGCCATGGCGGCGGGCGCCGAGGACGTGGCGCGCAAGGCGAAACTGTTCGATGACTTTGCCGGCGCCATCGGCGATCTGACTTACGTGGCGGCAACGACGGCGCGGGGGCGGGATATGGCAAAGCCCGTGCTTGACCCCGGGGAGGCGGCACGCGAGCTGCGCCGCCGCCACCGGCAGGGCGAGAATGTGGGCATGGTGTTCGGTGCCGAAGCCTCCGGCCTTTCCAATGACCATGTGGCGCTGGCCGACGCGGTAGTGACGGTCCCTGCGAACCCGGCGTTTTCATCGTTCAATCTTGGCCAAGCTGTGCTTCTCATGGCCTATGAGTGGATGCGTTCGGGCGCCGCGGCGCCCCTGCCGCAAACCGGGCGCGGCGGGGAGCCGCCCGCCACGAAAGAAGAGCTTCTTGGCCTTTTTGAGCACCTCGAAGAAGCGCTGATCCATTCTGGTTTTTTGGGACTTGAGGAAAAGCGTCCGGCCATGGTCCGTAACCTGCGCGCGATGCTGACCCGGGCGGCGCTAACCGGCCAAGAGGTCCGCACCCTGCGCGGCATCATCGTCAGCCTCGAGCGGGCCGAAGGCCCTGAAAAATAGCCGGAATTGCCGTTTAGCATCGCCGTTTGACACCGGCCCCCCGATGCCTATATTGCGCGGCTTCGCTGGGAAGGGCTAAGGCCCGCCCCCGCGGGATACGGGAGACGCGGAACCCGCCGTTGAAATCGCGCGCGCCATGGGGGCGCCCGCCGGGCCGCGTCAAAGACAGAGGGACGAATGTCCAAACGCACCACATCCAAATACAAAATCGACCGCCGCATGGGCGAGAATATCTGGGGCCGGCCCAAGAGCCCGGTCAACAAACGCGACTACGGGCCCGGCCAGCACGGCCAGCGCCGCCGCGGCAAGCCCTCCGATTTCGGTCTGCAACTCATGGCGAAGCAGAAGCTCAAGGGTTACTACGGCGACGTCACGGAAAAGCAGTTCCGCCGCACTTACGAAGACGCAAGCCGACGCAAGGGCAACACTGCCGAGATTCTGATCGGCCTTCTGGAACAGCGCCTCGATGCGGTGGTCTATCGCGCCAAGTTCGTGCCCACCATGTTCGCGGCACGTCAGTTCGTGAACCACGGTCATGTGAAGGTGAATGGCCGGCGCACCAACATTCCGTCTTTCCGCGTGAAGGAAGGCGACGTGATCGAAGTGCGCGACAAGTCAAAGCAAATGGCGCTGGTGCTCGAGGCGGTCGATAGCCCCGAGCGCGACGTGCCCGATTATATCGAGGCCGATCATTCCAAGATGACAGCGAAGTTTTTGCGCGTACCTACGCTCAATGATGTGCCCTATCCGGTTCGCATGGAGCCGAACCTGGTGGTCGAGTTTTACTCGAAGGCCTAGGTCGCGACCCGCGCTCACAAATGAGAAAGGGCTGCCCCTTGAGGCGGCCCTTTTTATTTGCTCTGGCGCCCTGGAGTTAGGTCGCTGCGACGGGCACGCCCTTTTCTTCAAAGAGCTGACGCAGCTCGCCCGCTTCGAACATTTCGCGCAAAATATCGCAGCCGCCCACGAACTCACCTTTCACATAAAGCTGGGGAATGGTGGGCCAATTGGCATGGTGTTTGATGCCCTCGCGCAGCTCGTCGTTTTCCAAAACGTTGTGGCTGGCAAAGGGGACTTGCAGATAGTCGAGAATCTGCACCACCACGGACGAAAACCCGCACTGGGGGAACTGCGGCGAGCCCTTCATGAAAAGGACCACGTCGTGGGCGTCAACTTCGGATTTGATCCAATCGGCTATGTCGCTCATGGCGCGTGTAACTCCTTAAGGAACCGGGAACTGGCGTTTCCAATCAGGTAATGCGGCCCGGGGGCGGGGTCAAGCCGGGGGCGTTTTCGTCGTAAGCTGCAGTGCGTGAAGGGCGCCGCCCATGCGGCCCTCAAGCGCGGCATAGACGAGTTGGTGCTGGGCGACGCGCGTTTTTCCGGTAAAGCCCTCCCAAACCACTTCTGCGGCGTAGTGATCGCCGTCGCCGGCGAGATCGGTGATGGTGACCTCCGCGCCCGGCAGGCCTTCGCGAATCAAACGGTCGATTTCCGCGGCTTCCATGGCCATGACGGAGTACCCCCTATCGTTGCATCATGTGTGATATGCTCTTATCCTTCGAATCAGCGCCAACCATTTACACGCCGAGGTTCTTCCAAGGTCTCACCTGTGAAATGCCATGACCAAGTTCGATGTGCAAATCGATGAGGCTCTTGATCTTAGGATTATCCATGTCCTTGAAAAGGTAACGGCGAAGGAAGTCGCCGCGTTTCTTGATGAGCAGCGTTCGCTTCGCACAACAAAAAATGTAATCTGGGTTCTCTCGCCAGGCTCATTGCAGCTTCTGGACTTAGAAGAGCTCAAAGAGCTTATGGTTTCCCGCATGGACTATATTCTGCAGCGTGCGGGCGGGACGACCACGTTCGTTTCCTCCGAGGTTTCCGAACAGATGCTCTCCAAGTGGTACGCGTACTTTGCCGAGACGCTTCCGTTCAATGAAGTCGGCTATGGCGTTGCCGCAACCCTCGACGAGGCTATCGATATGGTTCGCGCAAGACAGGGTGCGGGTAAGGTAAAAAAGGGACGGCTTGCTTAAGCGCGTTTAGTTGATCACGCCCATCAGGTTCTCAAAGAAGCTCTCGTGGGAGCCCTTCAGCGCAGCGATGGCGGCGGCGCCCAAATCCCCCAGTTGAAGCGCGTCACCGCCGGTTTCCCCAAGGTGTGTGATGGGAACGCCGGCGGTTTCTGCATCTTGGGTGATCTTGTCCGCCGCCTCGCGCTTGCACGTAAGAATGTAGCGCGCCTGATCCTCACCGAAGAGGAACGCGTGGGCGGGCAGGTCAGGGTCGAGCTCAATTTTGGCGCCGATCCCGCCCGCCATCGCCATCTCCGCAAGGGCGACCCCAAGGCCGCCATCGGAACAATCGTGCACTGCCGTCACGCGGGCCCCTTCGATCAGCTTACGAACGAAATCGCCATTGCGTTTCTCGGCGGCGAGATCGACGGGTGGGGGGGCACCTTCCTCGCGGCCCGCGATCTCGCGCAGGAACATGCTTTGGCCAAGATGGCCCTTAGTTTCGCCCACAAGCAGAACAACTTCGCCTTCGGCCTTGAAGGCAAGCGTCGCCATCTGGCTAAGGTCTTTGAGAAGGCCGACGCCGCCGATGGCGGGCGCCGGTTGAATGCCGACGCCGTTGGTTTCGTTGTAGAAGGACACATTGCCCGAGACGACCGGGTAGGCGAGCGCACGGGAGGCTTCCGCCATGCCTTCGATGCAGCCCACGAACTGGCCCATGATGCGCTCACGCTCGGGCGAGCCGAAATTGAGACAGTCTGTGTAGGCAAGTGGCGTTGCGCCGACCGCGGTCAGATTACGCCAGGTCTCGGCGACCGCCTGCTTGCCGCCCTCAAAGGGGTCCGCTTCGCAATAGCGCGGCGTTGTGTCGGTTGAAATGGCAAGCGCCTTCCCGGTCCCGTGCACCCGCACCACGGCGGCATCGCCGCCAGGCACCTGGATCGTGTCGGCCATGACCGTGTGATCGTATTGCTGCCAAATCCATGCGCGGGAGGAAAGATCGGCACCGCCCACCAGCCTTACCAGCGCTTCGCCGAGATCGTTGGGGGTGGGTACATCTTCGGGCCGCACGGGCAGTTGCTGCCGGGTCTCGGCAAAGGGCCGCTCGTATTTGGGCGCGAACTCGTCCAGGGGCCCGAGGGGGATGTCGGCGACCGTTTCGCCCTTGTGGCGCAGGGTCAGGTGGCCCGTGTCGTTGGTCGCGCCAATGACGGCGAAGTCCAGCTCCCATTTTTCGAAGATGGCGCGGGCCATCTCTTCCCGGCCGGGCTTTAGCACCATGAGCATGCGCTCCTGGCTTTCGGACAGCATCATCTCGTAAGCGGTCATGCCCTCTTCGCGCTGGGGCACGTGATCGAGGTCGAGTTCGATGCCTGAGCCGCCCTTGGAAGCCATTTCCACCGACGAAGACGTCAGCCCCGCCGCGCCCATGTCCTGAATGGCGATAATGGCATCTTCCTGCATAAGCTCAAGACAAGCCTCGAGCAGCAATTTCTCCGTAAACGGATCGCCCACCTGAACTGTGGGGCGCTTTTCGTCCGAATCGTCGTCGAACTCGGCCGAGGCCATGGTGGCGCCGTGAATGCCGTCGCGGCCGGTTTTGGACCCCACATAGATAACCGGGTTGCCTGACCCCCTGGCGGCGGAATAGAAAATCTTATCCGTATCTGCAACGCCCACGCACATGGCGTTCACCAGAATGTTGCCGTTATAGCTTTTGTGAAAGTTGGTCTCACCGCCCACGGTGGGCACGCCCATACAATTGCCATAGCCGCCAATGCCTTCCACAACGCCGCCAACAAGGTGTCGGGTCTTGGGGTGGTCCGGCTCGCCGAACCTGAGTGCGTTCATCATGGCGACGGGCCGCGCGCCCATGGTGAAAACGTCGCGCATGATCCCACCTACGCCGGTAGCCGCGCCCTGATAAGGTTCAATGAACGAGGGGTGGTTGTGGCTTTCCATTTTGAAGACGCAGGCCTGACCATCGCCAATGTCGACGACGCCCGCGTTCTCGCCGGGCCCCTGGATCACGTGAGGGCCGTCCGTGGGCAGCTTCGCCAAGTGAACGCGGGAGGATTTGTACGAGCAGTGCTCCGACCACATGACCGAGAAAATGCCAAGTTCGGTCAGGTTCGGCTCCCGGTTCAGGCTGCGCACAATGGTTTTGTACTCGTCGTCCGTCAGTCCATGCTCGGCGACGACTTGAGGTGTGATGTCACTCAACTTAGCGCCTCCGTCAGCGCTTCGAAGAGGGGGGCGCCGTCGGTGCCGCCCAACGCCGCGTCCGCCACCCGCTCGGGGTGGGGCATGAGGCCGAGCACATTGCCGCTTTGATTGACGATGCCGGCGATGTCGCGCTGGCTGCCATTGGGATTGTCGTTGGCGTAGCGGAACGCAACCCGGCCTTCGCCTTCGAGCCGGTCGAGGGTTTCCGCATCCGCATGGTAGTTGCCGTCGTGGTGGGCCACGGGCACTTCGATGGTCTCGCCATCCCCGTATTTGCGGGTGAAAACCGTGTCGGTGTTCTCAACGCGCAAGGGCATGGTGCGGCACACGAAATGAAGGTTCGCATTGCGCATGAGTACGCCCGGCAGAAGCCCGCTTTCGGCGAGGATCTGAAAGCCGTTGCAAATGCCCAGCGTGGGCGTGCCCGCCTTCGCCTTGGCCACTACGTCTTTCATGATGGGTGAGCGGTTCGCCATGGCGCCGCAGCGCAGATAATCGCCGTAGGAAAAGCCCCCGGGCAGCACGATTAAGTCGGCGTCGGGCAGCGCGGTTTCCTTATGCCAGACCATGCGGGGCTTGACGCCGCTGATCTTCTCGATGGCGACCGCCACATCCCGGTCGCAGTTGGAAGCGGGAAATACGATGACGGCGGACCGCATGGGCGTCAGGCCTCCAGTTTGATGGCGTAGTCTTCGATGACCGTATTGGCGAGCAGCTTCTCGCACATTTGGGTGACTTGCTTGAGCGCTTTGTCCTCATCGGCTTCGGCAATATCGAGGGTGATGTACTTGCCCTTGCGCACGCCATCCACCCCGTCAAAGCCGAGCGAGCCGAGCGCATTGCCGATGGCCTTGCCTTCGGGGTCGAGCACGCCCTTCTTCAGGGTGATGTGAATATGCGCCTTCATCCCTCTTCCTTTGCCTTGTCCTTGCCCTTACCTTTCGTGATGTCGACAACGTTGTTGGGGGCTTCGCCGATGTCCTGGAGCAGCCCCAGCCGCCGCGCGACTTCGTGGTAAGCCTCGCTGACGCCGCCGAGATCGCGGCGGAAGCGGTCCTTGTCCAGTTTTTCGCCCGACTTGATGTCCCACAGCCGGCATGAATCGGGGCTGATCTCGTCGGCCAACAGAATGCGCAAGATGTCGTTTTCCCAAATGCGGCCGAACTCGAGCTTGAAGTCGATGAGCTTGATTCCAATCCCGGCAAAAAGCCCGGAAAGATAATCATTGGTCCGTATGCTGAGGGCGATGATTTCATCAAGTTCCGGCGGCGACGCCCAGCCAAAGGCGGTGATATGCTCCTCGGCGATCAGCGGGTCGCCCAGGGCGTCATTCTTGTAGCAGAACTCGATGATCGAGCGGGGCAGGGCGGTGCCTTCCTCAAGCCCCAGCCGCTTGCAGATGGAACCCGCCGCCACGTTGCGCACGATAACTTCAAGCGGGATGATCTCCACCTGCCGCACCAGTTGCTCGCGCATATTGACGCGGCGAATGAAGTGATTGGGCACCCCGGCACCGCCGAGCTGGGTGAACAGAAACTCGGAAATCCGGTTGTTGATGACACCTTTGCCTTCGATGGTGCCGCGCTTTTCCGCATTGAACGCGGTGGCGTCGTCCTTGAAGAATTGAATGATGGTGCCAGGCTCAGGCCCTTCGTAAAGAATCTTGGCCTTGCCTTCGTAGATTTGCCGTCGGCGGTTCATGGGTCTCCAATCTGGCGGATTGGGCGGTCGGCTACGGGCTCGCCCATCCCGCGCTTGCCCGCGGGGTCCGGGGCTCATGGGGGCCCCTATAGGGGGGCGAATCCCTCGCGTCAAGCTAGCCTAACCCCGGGGGCCACACAATTTATCTGGGCCGCGGCAGATATGCGTCAACCGGTTCTTGCGCTCGTCACACGGGCCGGGTATTCGTGAGCCAAAGGCCCCCGGAAGGGGCGGAAAACGAACGGAGCCACTACCCCATGTCGTCCTTCAAAGATCGCGAGAAAGCCTTCGAAAGCAAATTCGCCCACGACCAGGAACTCAAGTTCAAAGCCACCGCGCGCCGCAACAAGCTCCTCGGCCTTTGGGCCGCCGAGCAGATGGGGCTTTCGGGTGACGCCGCCGAGGCCTATGTGAGTGAGGTGATTCGCTCCGACCTTGAAGAGCCTGGCGATGAAGACCTCTTCCGCAAAATCTGGACGGACTTTCAAGAGAAAGGCGTCGATCTTTCCGAACATCAAGTACGCCGCCAAATTCAGGAGCTGATGGAAGAAGCCATCCGCCAGGTGGAAGGCAGCTAGGGCCTTACATTCGCGCCTCTCCGTTCTTACCTCTACCCTTGAATGCGCCTGGAGGGGCCGCAGCGAGGGAGGGCCACCATGATCCGCAAGGTTTTGACCGTCTTTGCGCTTGCGCTGGCGCCGGCGGCGGTGGCCGACACCTGGACGCACTATGGCGGCGATCCGGGCGGCACGCGCTATTCGGCGCTTGATCAAATCAACCGGGACAATGTGCGGCGGCTCGAAGTCGCGTGGGAGTATAGGACCGGCGATCTCGAAACGCGGGCGGACGTCATGGAACGCTCGGCGTTTGAAGCGACGCCGATTATCGTCGGCGATGCGCTCGTCTTCTGCACGCCTTTCAACGAAATCATTGCGCTTCATCCCGGCACGGGCGGGGAGCTTTGGCGATTCGATGCCGGGATTCCCACCGAAAGCTGGCTCTCAAACCAGTATGTTTGCCGTGGGGTGACACCCTGGTCTGATGGTGCTGCCGCTCCCGGTGCCGCGTGTGCTGAGCGCCTTTTTATGGGCACAGCGGACTACCGCCTGATCGCGGTCGATGCGCGAACGGGCCTTTCTTGTAGCGGTTTTGGCGAAGGCGGTGAGGTTCAGATCGATCCGGGCATGGCGCTTTTGTGGCCGGGCGAGTTTCATATCACTTCGCCGCCAGCCGTTGTAGGCGATGTGGTGGTGATCGGCTCGGCCATCGGCGATAATGCCCGCGTCGAAGCCCCCAAGGGTACGGTACGCGCTTACGATGCGCGGACGGGTGCGCCCCTTTGGACATTCGATCCCGTTCCCCGGAGCGCCGATGATCCGCGTGCGGAAAGTTACGGGGGGCCGGACGGCATTCGCGCGGGCCACGCTAATGTGTGGTCCATCATTTCGATTGATGAAGCGCGCGATCTCGTCTTTCTACCCACATCGAGCCCAAGCCCGGATTTCTATGGCGGTCTCCGCCCCGGCGTGAACGAACACGCCAATGCCGTTGTTGCGGTACGCGGGCAGACGGGCGAGGTGGTGTGGTCGTTCCAGACGGTCCATCACGATATTTGGGACTATGATGTAAGCGCCCAGCCAATGCTCACCGATCTTACGATCAATGGTAAAACCATCCCCGTCGTTGTGCAAAACACCAAGATGGGATTTGTGTTTGTGCTCCACCGGGAAACGGGCGAGCCGGTTTTTCCTATCGAAGAACGCCCCGTCCCGCAAAGCGCGGTGCTGGGCGAATGGCTCTCGCCGACCCAGCCGTTTCCAACCTCGCCGCCGCCGCTTCATCCGGTTGGACCTGTGACCAGCGACGACGCATTCGGTTTTACCTTTATCGACCGGGGTGGTTGCCGGCGGCTTTTGGAAGATTATTCGAGCCAAGGCATTTACACGCCACCGAGCCCGGAAGGGACCATCATGTATCCCTTCACCGGCGGGGGTGTGAACTGGGGCAGCGGCGCCTTCGACCCTGCAAGCCAGGTAATGGTGGTGGGTCTTGGCCGCATGTATCACTTGATCCGGCTTATCCCTGCCGAAGACCTTCAGGCCGTGCGTCAGGCCAACCTTCACGACGAGATTGGGCGCCAACAGGGCGCCCCTTACGGCATGAGCCGCGATCTTGCGTTTTCGCCTTTTGGCGCTCCGTGCGCACCGCCGCCTTGGGGGACGCTCGTGGCGGTCGATTTGGCGGCGGGCGAGATTCTTTGGGAAGTGACGCGCGGCACAACAGAAGACCTCGTGCCGTTCCTGCCGGCCATGAGGCTTGGTGAGCCCGCGTTAGGCGGTCCGATGATCACGGCGGGCGGTCTCGTTTTCGAAGCGGGCACGCTTCATTATCGTTTCCGCGCGCGGGACTTGGAGACCGGAGAGGTGCTCTGGTCCCAGCGCATGCCGGCAGGAACCCCCGCAACGCCCATGACCTATGAGTGGGATGGCCGGCAATATGTAGTGATCGCGAGCGGCGGTTATGGCCGCATAGATACGCGCATGGGGGACAGCGTTATCGCTTTTGCCTTGCCGGAATGATTATTGCGATTTCCGCCGCGGGCGCTTGACCAGCTCGCCGCCGCAATTGGGGCAAACCCTTTCGTGCGCTTCGTCCGTGCACGGCGGGCAGAAGGTGCACTCATAAGAGCAGATGAAGGCCTCGGCATCATGGGGAAGGCCACGCCCGCAAGTCTCGCAGGCGGGCTTCATCTCAAGCATTGCCGAAGACCCGCGCGAAAATCGTGTCCACGTGGCGCGTGTGATAGGCGAGATCGAAAAGGCTTTCGAGGGTTTTCACGTCAAGTTTTGCCGTCACGTCCTCATCGGTCTTGAGCAAATCGAGAAACTGCCCCTCGCCGCGCCAGACAGGCATGGCGCTCCGCTGAACCAGGCGATAAGCCTCCTCGCGCGCAACGCCCGCCTGGGTGAGCGCCAGGAGCACGCGCTGGGAATGGACAAGGCCCCCCAGGCTTTCGAGATTTTCCTTCATGCGTTCGGGATAGACGAGCAGCTTGTCGATCACGCCCGCAAGGCGCACCAGCGCGAAATCGAGCGTGACCGTGGCGTCGGGCCCGATATTGCGCTCGACGGAGGAATGGGAAATGTCCCGTTCGTGCCACAGGGCGACGTTCTCCATGGCCGGCAGCGCATAGGCCCGCACCAGCCGCGCAAGACCGGTCAGGTTCTCCGTCAGGATCGGGTTGCGCTTGTGCGGCATGGCCGACGAGCCCTTTTGGCCTTCGGAGAAATACTCCTCGGCCTCCAGCACCTCCGAGCGCTGCAGGTGGCGGATTTCGGTGGAGAGCCGTTCGACCGACGAGGCGATGACGGCGAGCGTCGCAAAGAACATGGCGTGGCGGTCGCGGGGGATCACCTGGGTCGAAACGGTCTCGGGCACAAGGCCCATGGCCTTCGCCACGTGCTCTTCCACGCGCGGGTCCACATTCGCAAAAGTCCCAACCGCGCCGGAGATGGCGCAGGTGGCGATCTCGGCGCGCGCGGCTTCTAGGCGCTGCTTGCCCCGATCAAATTCCGCATAGGCCTGCGCGAGCTTGACGCCAAAGGTGGTGGGCTCGGCATGAATGCCGTGGCTGCGGCCGATGCAAATGTCGTTCTTGTGCTCAAAGGCTCGGCGCTTCAGGTGCGCGAGAAGCCCGTCGAGATCGGCGAGCAGAATGTCGGCGGCACGCGTGAGCTGCACATTGAAGCAAGTGTCGAGCACGTCCGACGAGGTCATGCCCTGATGGACGAAGCGCGCTTCGGGGCCGACCTCTTCCGCAAGCCAGGTGAGAAAAGCAATGACGTCGTGCTTGACCTCGCGCTCGATCTCATCGATGCGCGCTACATCCACCCGCTCCATGGCGGGCTTGCCTTTGTCCCAAATCACTTTGGCGGCGTCTTTGGGGATGACACCCAGTTCGGCAAGCGCGTCCGCGGCATGGGCCTCGATCTCGAACCAAATGCGGAATTTCGATTCGGGAGACCAGATCTCCGCCATTTCGGGGCGGGAGTAGCGCGGAATCATCAACACCTCATGAGCGGCTGCGATAGTGAGGGCCTTCACATGGCACGGGGGGCGGGAGGATTCAAGCCGCCCCGGCGCGGGGCGGGCGGTCGATCCAGAAAAGGGCGGCAATCGCACCGACGAAAGTAAGTCCTGCGCAAACGCCTATGGTGAAGCGGAAGGCCTCCACAAAAGCGGCGTCTGCCGCCGCCTCAATCACGGAAAGCTCGGCGGCGGGGATCGCGGCGAAAGCTGGCGGAATGGCGCCGAAGGCGGGCGTTGCGCCTTCGAAGTCGCGAGCGAGGTCCAGCCCCGGCGGCAAGGCACTAAGGAAGGCTGTATCGGAAATCACCGTAAAGACGAGTCCCAGGGCGGCGATGGCGATCAGCGCGGCGACGCGCGAGACTGCGTTATTGGTGCCCGAGGCGAGACCGCTGTTACGGTCGTCCACCGAGGACATCACCGCATTTGTGAGCGGTGAAACGGTGAGCACCATGCCGACGGCCATCACGAACATGGCGGGCAGGAAGCCCAGCCATATGGAGCTGACCTGACCTGGGATCATCATCACCAAGTAGCCGAGCCCCGTAATTGCCGGCCCTGCGATTAGGAGCGGGCGGGGGCCGAACCGGTCCGAGAGACTGCCCGTATAGCGCGCTCCGAGTGCCATCACCGCAACAAAGGGCAGGAAGATTGCCGCGGCCTCGGCTGCGGTCGTGCCTTGTACTTGGATCAGGTTGAGCGGCAGAACGAACATGGAAAAACCCAGCGCGGCGTAGACGAAAAAGGTCAGCACGTTTGCGCCGGTGAACGTCGCCGAATGGAAAAGCGAGGGCGGCACGATGGGGTGGGCCGCCACTTGCTGGTGGTGCAAAAAGCCAGCAAGGACCGCGAGGCCGAAGGCACCGCTTGCGACTACCAGCGGATCGCCCAGCCCGGCGTGGCTGGCATGGATGAGTGCGAACGTAACGCCCGCAAGGCCCAAGGTGCACAGCGCGGCGCCGGGCCAGTCGAGCGGCGCGCGGTCGCCCGAGGTGCTTTCCGGCACACGGGCAAGCGCGATCGTCACCACAAGCACCGCGAAGGGGATGTTGATGAAGAAGATCCAGCGCCAGCTAAACGTTTCGGCGAGCCAGCCGCCCAGCACGGGACCCACCGCCATGGTGAGCGCGCTCGCCGCCGACCAGGTCCCGATGGCGCGCCCGCGTTCCTCTTTGGGGAAGCTCGCGGCAATGAGCGCGAGGCTACCGGGGATCAGGAAGGCGGCGCCAAGCCCTTGCGCTGCCCGCGCAAGGATCAGCGAAAGCGTTGTCCCCGCAAGGCCGCACCACAGGGAGGCAAGGCCAAAGAGGACGGCGCCGATCGCGAACATGCGGCGGCGGCCATAGCGGTCGCCCATGGCGCCGCCCACAAGGATCAGTGTGGCGAGCAGAAGCGCGTAGCTTTCGATAATCCACTGCATCTCGCTGACGCTGGCGCCCAGGTCCGCCTGGATGATCGGCAGCGTCACATTGACCACCGTGCCGTCGATGAAGGCCATGGACGAACCCATGATCGTGGCGGCCAACACCCACCGGCGATCCGCACGCGGACAGACCGCATCGATGGGTTTTGCTTCGATGGCGGCATTGCGGCAGGGTTCTGTGTAGACCGAAACCATCTCACATCGCCGGAATGTCGAGATGCCGTGCCGCGGTGAACTCCGCCAAAAGCGCCCAGATCATCTCATCAGCGGCCTTCGCCCAAGGCGCATCGCTTTCCTCGGCCAGCATGTGAAGCTCGATCAAAAGCTCTTTTAGTGTACTGTTAGAAGCATTTAGCACCGAAACCTTGAGCGATTCATCGGCTTCGTTCGCTGCCTTTTGCAGTCGCGCGCGCAGGTCCGGGTCGGGCACTGCGCCTGCCCCCTTGCCCGTCACATCGGCGAAGAGCGCGCGCATGGCGGCGTTTTCCCTCGCGCGCACGTCCGCCGCGCGGTCGTATTCCTGCGCCGCGAAGATCATCAAAAGCGCAATCATGCTCATGGATCCTTGGGAATATCCCCCGGGCAGATGCGGCGCGATGTCCGTCATGACCGCGCCCAGCACGCCGGTCAGAATCTCGTTCACCTCCGGCTTCATGGCGAGCGCGCCTCCTTCATCAGCTCGATCAGCACTTCGGAATGGACTTGCGCGGGGTACCAGCCGCAAAAGGCGATGACCGGGTCCATGTTGCGCGCCTCGGCGAACTCGCGGGCCGAGGAAATCCAAATCGCCATGCCTTTGACGGCGGCAAAGACCCGCCACCAAAAAAGGGCCGCCGGGTCAATTGCAAGCCCGCTCACCTTTGACCAGAGGCGCAAGCCTTCGCCCGCGGGGATCATGCTTCCAGGGTGATCGCCCGGCACGCCCCAAATCGCATCGAGCGCCCAGGCCACGTCTTCGAGCGGATCGCCCAGGTGACACATCTCCCAATCGAGAATGGCGGTGATGTCGCCCTCATCGTTCACCAAAAAGTTTCCGTGCCGGTAGTCGCCATGCACCATGGTCAGGCGCCCGGGCGGCAGGGGCGGGTTGCGCCGCAGCCAGCGGATTGCCGCGCGCACCAGCGGCTGGGGCTCTAGTTCATCCTCGTCGATGACGCCTTCCCAGTGATCGAGCGCGGCCACGTGCGATTCGTCCGGCACATCGAATTCGCAGGAAAGATCAAGCTCCTCGATACGGGCCGCGTGGATATGTCCAAGGATTTTCCAGAAGCGCTCGCCCACTTTCTGACGGTGCGCGCCATAAGGATCAGGTTGGAAGATGCGCCCCGCCGCGCTCGCCCCGATTTCTTCCATCACGAAGAAGGGGCGGTCGAGCCATTTGGGATCGGTTTCGAGGAAATCGATGCGCGGCACGGGCACTTCGCTTTCCTGAAAGGCGAGGAGGCCACCCACTTCCGTCGAGCGTTCGGTCTCGATAAGGCTGCTTTCCGGGTCCCGGCGCAGGATCAGCCGTTCCTCGCGGGGCCGGCCGCTCAGCAGATAAGTGACGTTCATGCGATAGGTCTCGCGACTCGCGCCGCCGTGAATGCGCATAACATCCGTAACCTGAACGTTCTCGCACTCGGGCCGCTCGTGGGCGAAGTAGGCGGCAAAACGTGTTGCGAGATCGTCGATCATATCTGCTTTCTAGGGCGCCAGCGAAAGGAGGCTGTCAAAGCCGGAGGGCTCATACCGCCCGATGATAAGCTGTTCCAAGATGCCGCGGCCTTTACGTGTACCGAGAGGTCCGGCCATCTCCGCATCGACAATCGCCTGAATGTGCGTCGAGTGAAAATCGCCTTCGTTGAGCGCGCCAAGGTCAAGCACCTCTCCCGTCACGGAATGAGCCCCGTGATAGGTGCCGTGCGCGCGCTCGGGGTGCATGTAACCCACGCCGCGCATGAAGAACTTGTAACGGGGGGTAAGCCGCACAGTGGTCTCGCCGTGCTCATCAAAGAAAAAAAGCTCGGCCTCCTTGGCGTGGCGGGTTCCCGATTGGAAGGCGAGCCTCGCGCGCCCGTCCTTGAGATCGTGCGCGGGGTTGGGCGCCAAAGGCACCCATTGTGCCGAACGCGCCCAGGCCGCGCCTTCGGCATTCTCATTGACATGGAAAAGCGAGCCGCCGTCATTAAAGTTGAGTGGCGCCCAAAGCCAGTAAAACTGGGGCTCGAGCGGCGGGGCAGGGGGCTGGGGGTCGCCCGCGCCCACGGGCCGGATGCCCCACGACCGGTCCCGCGTGCCGCGGAAGGTGGCGGGGGTTACTTGGGTCTTCTCGCCTTCAACGCTGACCCAGCCTTCCCACTCGCCCATCTGCGTGAGCCGCGTGTAATCAAGGATGGTGCGCGTGCCGATGCGGTAGGTAAAGCGCGGCTCTTCCACCGCAACCGTCCGCCTACGGAAGGTCAGATCGGCCTCGATCCCTGTCTCATTTGCGGTCACGCGAATGCGATGGCAGGAGAGCGGCTCGACAATCTCAATTTCAATCGGCGCGACATGCGTATTCATGCGCTCATGGCCAAGCTCGCGCGAGGCAAAGACCGAGTGCTGCTTACCGTTCTTGATCACGCAAAAGGCCGCGTCCATCACATTCAGCGCCGGGTATTGGCCCATGGCGCAGGCGAAGAACAAATCCTCATCGCCCAGATGATAACCGTTATAAAAGTAGCGGTCGTAAAAATTCCGGTCGCTGCCGGTATAGGCAATGGGTTCCGGCGTCTGGTGAATGGGAAAGTCGTCGGCGCGTGTCAGCATGGGCGCTCAAGCGGGCTGCAAGGTCGGGTCGGTCCAGGCGGGCAGTCTACTCTCATCCACCCCGTGGCAGGCAACGGCCGTTTCGCCCGACGACTTGAGCAGAGGGTCCTCGCGTTTGCAGCGCTTGTCGGCAAAGGGACAGCGCGGGTGGTAATGGCAGCCCTTGGGCCGGTTGAGCGGATTCGCCACTTCGCCGACCACGCTTTCCTGGTGCCGCTCCTTAAGGTCGAGCCGCGGGATCGCTTCAAGCAGCATGCGCGTGTAGGGATGTTGCGGCGCCTCGAAGAGCTTTGCTTTGGGCGCGATCTCCACGAGCCGCCCGAGATACATAACGCCCACTACATTGCTCACATGGCTCACGACGGCCAGGTCATGACTGATGAACAAATATGTGAGCCCCAACTCGTCCTGCAGCTCTTTCATGAGATTGAGGATTTGTGCCTGCACCGACACATCGAGCGCCGATGTGGGCTCGTCGCATACGAGGAACTCGGGCTCGGAGGCAAGCGCCCGGGCAATGGAAATGCGCTGACGCTGGCCGCCGGAAAATTCATGGGGGAACTTTTCGCCATCGCCAGCGGTCAGCCCCACTTGTTCGAGCAGCGCGCCAGTGCGCGCAATCTGGTCGCGCGGGGAGAGATTTTTGGCGCGCATGGCCTCGCGGATGATGTCCACAACGCGCCAGCGCGGGTTTACGGACGCGAAGGGGTCCTGAAAGATCATCTGCAGCCGCCCGCGGCCGATGCCGCGCCCGCCGCCAGGAGCGGTGACGCGCTTGCCCGCAAAACGCACCTCGCCGCCCGATGGGTGCATGAGGCCGACACACATGCGCGCGACCGTGGACTTGCCGGACCCTGACTCGCCCAC
>JANQLJ010000146.1 GCA_028280665.1 Alphaproteobacteria bacterium | reverse complement strand
GCGGCAAAGCAACCTCCGAACGCTGGGCCGAGGGCTTGCGGGACCGGTTTGGTGTCGAACGCCACATGGGGCCGGGCGGCCCCCGTGGCATGACGCCCGATCTCGACCCGCGCTCGCTGACGCGTATCTTGCCCGAAAGCGCTCAGGATGATGCCCGCGCCATTCTTGCGGAGCGGGGTCCGGAAATCCGCGCGTTCTTTTTCGATGCCATGGACGCGCGCACGGCAGTCCTTGATGCCATGCGCGCCGAGCCGTTCGACCGCGCGGGCCTTGAGCAGGCGCTCGCGGCTTCGCGCGCGGCCGACGCCGCTGCTTCGGCCGCGATGCATGGCTTGATGGCGGAGATTGTCGCGAACCTGACGCCGGAGGAGCGCGCCCAAATCGGCGCCGATCTGCGTGAGCGGTTTCCTGAGTATCGTGACCGGCGCGAACAGCGTGAACGCTGGCGCGAACGGCATCGGCGGAACTAACGGCGCGGCAGGGTGATGCGCACCGTGGTGCCGTAGCCTTGTTCGCTTTCGATTGAGATATCGCCGCCGTTAAGGCGCGCAAGCGAGCGGCTGACCGAAATCCCAACGCCGAGCCCCACGCCTTCGTTGCCGGAGATCAGCGCGTCATGACCAACCGATGAGAAGGGTTGATCAATCCGCTCCATAACCTCTGGGGCGATGCCGCAGCCCGTATCGTCGATGATCAGCGTAACGAAATCCTGGTTCACGTCCGCTTTGATCGAGATGCGTCCGCCGGGGAGCGTGAACTTCATGGCGTTCGACAGAATGTGCAGCAGGATTTGGCGCACGGCAATGGGGTCCGCATAGACCGTGGGCAGATCGTCGATCAGCTCGGTCAAAGCGATCCCCGCCGCAAAAATCCGTGAGCGGAGCAGGGTGAGGCAACTGGCGAGGGTTTTCTCAAGGTCGATCCGGTGCCGCTCAATGGGAACTTCGCCCGCCTGAATCTGCGACACATCCAGAATGTCCGATATAAGCCCTGACAATTGCTCGCCGCTCTCGTGAATGTCGTCGACATATTCCTCGTATTTCTCGTGCCCCAAGGGGCCGAAGACATGGCCGCGCATCATGCCGGTAAAGCCTAGGATAGCGTTGAGCGGCGTGCGCAGCTCGTGGCTCATGTGGGAAAGAAACTCGGATTTGGTGCGGGTGGCCGCTGCGACCGCCTCATGGGCCTCGGTCATGTCGGCCTCAAGACGGCTGTTCTCAGAAAGCAGTTCGTCGTTGTGGGTGGTAAGCCGCGAGATTTCAGCGATCAGCTCGCGAATATGCGCTTCCCGTTCGGCATCAATTCTCTCGGGTTCCGCAGTAAATGTAGCGGCAGTGAGCGTCTCAATAATGGTGCCGTTAGCAACCACGCGCCGTTCGATCAGAAGTTGGCTGTTTCCGGTCTCTTGTTCAGTGATGATCTCATCAAGTACCCGCCCGCCCTTGGCACGGATTGAGGTGCGCGGCGAGCCGGTGATGACATCAGGCGGCGCCAGCTCAAAATAGTCCGTATAAGGCCGATTGGCCTGGATCAGCGTGCCGCGCCGGTCCCAAACCGCGATCCCCACGGGAAGCTCGTCCAGAATGCCGGTAAGTGAAATCGGGGTTGCGGCGGCTTTCGCCTGCGCCTTCTGGCCCACGCGCGTAAGCGCCCCCAAGGCAGCATAGGCAATCGCGCCGAGCCCAACGATCAAAAGACCGGTCGCCGCAATGGGCGCGGCGATGGGCCAACTGGCCGCCATCCGCGCAACAATGGAGATGACTGCGGCCAGCAGCGCAATGCCAAGGGCGGTACGCAGCAGGATGCCTTCTTGCTGGCTCAAAAGAGCACGCGGTGCCGCCGCCTTGCGGACGGCGGTCTCATCGGTCCGGTCAATACCGTTTGATCGCGTGACGGCGGGTCCCGCTGCCATGGTGCCAAAGCCCCCTAATTCCCGGCACTTACGGTGATTCGTGATGGTTAATGATTCGTTAACACGAAGCGCGCAAGGCAACGATTCGGTAAGGGGAATGAACTTTTTCTTGCTTTCGTGCCCGCTCAGCCTGCCTTGAGGATGCGCGATACATTTTCAAAGAGGTTCTTGGAGATACCGTCTTGATCGAGAATGCGCTGCAGCTCCCGCGAGGCATTCGCGCGGCGGCGCTTGTCGAACTTGTGCCAGGTCTCGAACGGCGTCACGAGCCGCGCGGAGACCATGGGGTTGATCTTGTCGATGGCGAGGACCTGATCGGCGACAAACTCATAGCCGCGTCCCCCGGCATCGTTGAACCAAAGCTGATTGATGTAGGCAAACCCAGCGATCAGCGCCCGCGCCCGGTTGGGATTCCTGAGCGTGAACGCCGGGTGCTTGGTCAGGGCCCGCACATCGTCAATGGCACTTGCACGCGACGATTGGGCCTGAACGCGGAACCACTTGTCGGTTACCAGCGCGTCGTGCTGCCATTTGTCGTAGAAGGCAGAAAGCGCGTCTTCCCGCTTGGGGTTGTTCCCATCGGCAAGGGTGGCGAGCGCGCACATCTCGTCGGTCATGTTCGTGGCGCCGCTGAAGTGGGCATGGACAAGCGCATTGCTTTCATCCGTCCCCAGAGCATCGAGAAGGCCAAGGCAGCGGTTGCGCAAGGCGCGCGCGCCCGCCTGTTCCGCCGTGGGCGCGAAGGGTTCATCGCTCGCAAGGGCGGTGTAGGTGGCTTCGAGATCGTCCTTGAGGGCCGTGGCGATGCCTTTGGACAGGACCTTGCGCGCGGCGTGAATGGCGTCCGGGTCGATCACGTCCGAAAGCTGCGCGAGTTCCTGCTCCGTGGGCAGCGCCAGCGCATGTGCCTTGAACGCCGGGTCCAGGCTTTCGTCGTTGAGGATTTTGCGCAAAGCCCCGGCAAAGTCCTCATCGAAGTCCGCCTTGCCGTCCGCCTTGACGGCGTTCATCAGCAGCTCGCGTGCGTAAGCCTGTCCCGCTTCCCAGCGATTAAAGGGGTCTTCGTCATGGGCCATAAGGTGGCGGCGGTCGGCGGCGCTAAGCCCGTCATCCAGGCGCACGGGCGCCGAAAACTTGCGGAAGAGCGACGGCACGGGCCGCTCGGCGACGCCGGTAAAGCGGAACGTCTGTTCCGCATCGCTGAATTCAACCACACGGCTCGTGCCGTCAAACACCTCGTTGTCGCCTTCAAGACACACGGGGATTGCCTTGCCGCTTTCCCCCACCAGTCCCATGAGCACCGGCATGTGCTGAGGCTCTTTGTCGGCCTGTCCGGGCGTCGGCTTTGTTTCTTGTGAAAGCGTCAGTTCATAGGTTTGCGTTTCCGCATCCCACGCCCCTCGCGCGGTGACATGCGGCGTGCCCGCCTGGCTGTACCAGCGGCGGAATTGGGTAAGGTCTTTGCCGCTCGCATCCTCGATGGCCTTGATCATGTCCTCGACCGTGGCGGCCTCGCCGTCGTGGCGCTCGAAGTAGAGATCAGTGGCGCGGCGATAATCCCTGGTGCCCAGCAGCGTCGCCATCATGCGCATGAGCTCGGCGCCTTTTTCGTAAACTGTGGCGGTATAGAAGTTGTCGATGGAGATGTAGCTCTCGGGCCGCGGTGGATGGGCCAGGGGGCCCGCATCCTCGGCGAACTGCCGGTCGCGCAAGGCGGTGACGTCGCGGATACGCGCGACGTTCGCCTCGCGCATGTCTTCGGAAAAGCGCTGGTCGCGGTAAACCGTGAAGCCCTCTTTCAGGCAGATCTGGAACCAGTCGCGGCAGGTGATGCGGTTACCCGTCCAATTGTGGAAGTACTCGTGTGCGATCACGCTTTCGATGGCTTCATAGTTGGCATCGGTGGCGGTATCCGGGCGCGCCAGGATCACGGACGAATTGAAGATATTGAGCCCCTTGTTTTCCATGGCGCCGAAGTTGAAATCGTTCACCGCGACGATGTTGAAAACGTCGAGATCGTATTCCCGGCCAAAGGTTTCCTCGTCCCACTTCATGGACCGCTTGAGCGCGTCCATGGCGTAATCGCATTTGTCCGCGTCTTCGGCGCGCACCCAAATGCCGAGATCGACCTCGCGCCCCGGCGCGGTGGTGAAACTGTCCTTAAGGCCCACAAGATCACCCGCCACAAGGGCGAAAAGATAGGCGGGCTTTTTGTGCGGGTCGCGCCATTCGGCCCAATGAGTGCCGTCGCCGTTCTCGCCTTGCGCGATGGGGTCGCCGTTCGACAGCAGCACCGGATACTTTGCCTTGTCCGCGGTCATCCGCACACGGAAGGGCGCCATCACGTCGGGCCGGTCGAGGTAATAGGTGATGCGGCGGAAGCTCTCGGCCTCGCATTGGGTACAGAAAATCCCGCCCGAAACATACAGCCCCTCGAGCGCCGTATTGGCGGCGGGGTTGATCTCAACCTCCGTTTCCAGCGTGAAGCGCGCGGGCACGTCCTTTATCGTCAGGCCTTCTTCGTTGGCTTCATAGCGCTCGGGCGAAAGGGCTTCGCCGTCGAGCGCCACGGAGATGAGCGTCAGTTCCTCGCCGTCGAGCTGAAGCGGCGCCGATGCCGCAACCCCGTTGCGGCGGCTGAATTCCATTTTCGCTTTGACGCGCGTCTTCTCCGGGTCCAACGTAAAATCGAGGCTGACCGCGTCCACCCAGTAAGCGGGCGGCTCGTAATCCTTGAGGCGTATGGTGCGCGGTTCTTCGGTTTTCATGGGCTTCCCTTGATGGCTTTGCTTGTCGGCTAGGCGCCGCCGGTTGTGCCCCGGCTACTTCCGCTGCGTCAACATCTAACCGCTTTTCAGCGGGTTGCGGAGTGATATGTTACCCGCCAGGAAGATATCAATGGCGGCACCAGGCCGTGCCGGGTGGGAGAGTTATGAATTTCGATTTTTCCGACGACCAGAAGTTTCTCAAAGATCAGGCCAACAAGTTTCTGACCGAGCAATGCCCAACCGCCGTGCCGCGCGGCGTGCTTGAGGGCGAAGGGGCCTTCGATGCAAAGCTCTGGGACGGCATCAAGGAACAAGGCTGGCTGGGTGTCACCATCCCCGAAGAGTTTGGCGGGCTGGGCCTTGGGCATCTTGAGCTTTGCGTGATCGCCGAAGAAATGGGCCGCGCGCTCGCGCCGGTGCCGTTTTCCTCGACCGTTTATCTCGCCGCCGAGGCGCTGTTGCTGGCGGGGAGCGATGAGCAAAAGCAAACCTACCTGCCCAAGATCGCGAGTGGTGAGCTGATCGGCACGTTTGCATTGGCGGAAGGGGCGAAGGTGCCCACGCCGCAATCTCTTGAAACCAAGCTCGCGGGCGGCAAACTTTCCGGCACCAAAATCCCCGTACCCGATGGCGATGTGGCCGACTTTGCCGTCGTGGCCGCGGTGACCGATAGCGCGGGCGAGGCATCGTCCGTTGCGCTTTCGATTGTGGACCTCACCGACAAGGGTGTTTCTCGCGAGGCGGTGAAGACCATCGACCCGAGCCGCAGCCACGCGGCGGTCACGTTCGATGGCGCGGAGGCCGACGCGCTTGGAGCAGTTGATGCGGGCTGGTCCTTGACGCGCGCCGTCTTTGACCGCGCAGCGGTGCTTTTTGCTTTTGAGCAAGTGGGCGGCGCCGACCGCTGCCTTGAGATGGCCAAGGAATACGCGACAGGCCGTTATGCCTTTGGCCGTCAGATCGGCTCGTTCCAGGCGATCAAACACAAGCTCGCCGATATGTACATCAAGAACCAGCTTGCGCGCTCGAACGCTTATTATGGCGCCTGGGCGCTTTCGACGGACGCGCCCGAGCTTCCCATTGCCGCTGCGGGTGCGCGCATCTCCGCCACCGAGGCGTTTGATTATGCCTCGAAAGAAACGATCCAAACCCATGGGGGGATTGGCTTCACTTGGGAAATGGATTGTCATTTGTTTTTGCGCCGCGCGAAACTGCTCTCGCTTTGCGTGGGCGGCGCGCGGGGCTGGAAAGACCGGCTGATTGCCGCGCTCGAACGCCGCAACGTGGCCTGACGGATTTTGAAGGAGACACGCTATGGACTTCAACGACACGCCCGAAGAAGCCGCCTTCCGCGCCGAAGCAAGGACCTGGCTCGAACAAAACGCCAAACCTTTTGAAGGCGGCGGCGATGAAAACACGCCCACGTTCAATGAGGCCGAACAGCTCAAGCGCGGCAAGGCCTGGCAAAAGAAAAAGGCCGAGGCGGGCTATGCGGCGATCACCTGGCCCAAGGAATTCGGCGGCATGGGTGGCACACCCATTCAGTCCGTGATCTATAACCAGGAAGAAGCAAAGTATGACGTGCCCCGCGGCTTCTTCACCATCGGGCTCGGCATGTGCATCCCCACCATGATGTCTTACGCCACCAAGCAGCAGCTTGAGCGCTATGTAGCGCCCGCCCTTCAGGGCGAGGAGATCTGGTGCCAGCTCTTTTCCGAACCTTCCGCGGGCTCGGACGTGGCGGGGCTCAAGACGCGCTGCGTGCAAGAAGGCGATGAGTGGGTGGTGAACGGGCAGAAAGTCTGGACCTCGGGCGCCCATTATTCCGACTACGGAATTTTGGTCGCGCGCTCCGACCCCAAGGCGCCCAAGCATAAAGGGCTTACGTTTTTCTTCCTCGACATGAAATCGCAGGGCGTTGAAGTGCGCCCCATCAAGCAAATCTCGGGCGCGTCCAATTTCAACGAGGTTTATTTCACCGACGTGCGCATTCCCGACAGCCAGCGGCTAGGGGAGATTGGCGAGGGCTGGAAGGTAGCGCTGACCACGCTCATGCACGAACGGCTCGCCATTGGTGGCGGCTCGGGCGGGGTGGACATCCGCGAGATTATGGAGCTTGCCCAAGGGCTTGACCTCGAAGACGGCCCGGCCATCGCCAACGCGGCGGTGCGCGAAAAAATCGCCGACTGGTATGTGCGCTCAAAAGGGCTTCAGTACACCCGCTACCGCACGCTGACCGCTCTCTCAAAAGGCGAGACGCCGGGTCCTGAAAGCTCCATCGGCAAGGTGGTGGGCGCCCCCAAGTTGCAGGAGATCAGCTCCTTCGGCATGGAGATGGAGGACATGGGCGGCATCCTGGTGGACAAGGCTGACGCGCCTTTGGAAGCCGCCATGCAGGAAAGTTTCCTGTGGGCGCCGGGCATCCGCATCGCCGGCGGCACCGACGAGATCCTGCGCAACATTATCGCCGAACGGGTCTTGGGCCTGCCGGGCGACATCCGCGTGGACAAGGACGTGCCTTACGACGAGCTGCCTTCAGGAAGTTAGGCGGTTCACAATCCAACAGGGGCCGACAGAACCAGACGCACAAGATCGTTCTGCGACCGCTGTTCGGTTTTTTCAAAAACGAGTCTGAGCTGCGTTTTAAGCGTATTGACGCTTCTGCCTGTTTGCTTGGCAATCTGCGGCAAGCTCATGCCGTTTGCGAGGGCGTGGAGAAGTAAGGTTTCCGCCTGGGTCAGTCCATAGGCAGCCGCGATCTGATTGACGCGCAAGTCGACAATGGGCGCATGATCGGAGATGCAGACGATGGCGCGAACCTGTGTCATCGCGCTTCTGGTGGGGTTATCCCTGTGGTTCTGCGGCGCCGGGCATACCAAGGCCGTCCATGGCCGGCCGCCGCCTTTGGGATAAATTTTCAAGGCGGTCGCGGATCGTTGCGTGCGTTCAAGGGTGCTCAAGCCCGGGCCCAACGCCGTTAAAATGGCGCGCTGGAGCCGTCCATCGTCTTCGTGTCCGGTGGCGTGAAGCTGCCCGCCAACCTGACAAACCGCCCTGGCGCCCGCGAGCATCCTATCGCCGGGCTTGTTTTTCATCACGATGTTGCCGTTGCCGGCGATGCCGAAGACCCCGTAAGGAAGGGTGTCAATGAGATGCTGCTTCACGGCCAGCACGGCTTTGAGATCGCTCAACCGGTAGGCAACATCAAGGGCCCGGCGAACGTGCCCATGCAAATGCCGGTACCGTTCAATTTCATCGGCCTGAACAAAATCGCTGCCCAGGCGCCGGTACAACATGAAAAACCCCAGGGCTTTGTCGCCGATGGGGATCAAGGAGCCCATGCCGTCAACCACGCCGATGTCAAAGCTGGGCATAAGTTCGGTAAACAGGGGCAACTTCAAATATATGTCCGGGTCGACTTGCCGGGACCCCACAAAGACATCATCGGGCGCGCAATACCCGATTGCCTTGGCCCAAGGGTCGGCGAGCAGAGTCTCGTCTTCGGGTGCGCTCTCGTACATCTCCCCCGAATGGCCGGTGTAGCCGAGAATTTGCGTGTCCAATGTCCTGTAGTCGGCCAGGCGGGCCATTCCCACGTCCAGACCCACAAAACCGGCGGCAAGGTCGATCACGCGGTCCCATGGATCATCGGCCAGCGCCGCGTCATAGAGCGCGGAAACAACCTCATTGAACTCGTCGGTACTCATGAAATGAGCCCCCCTCGGCGCCTAATCTAGCGATACTGCGGCAATCGAGAAACCACTGGGGATTCCGCCATTTACATGAGTATTGCCCCTTTATTCGTGGTCCGCCTCACCCGATCAGGTGATGCGCGCTGCGGCCGACCCGCTCAATCTTCCAGGGGACGCAATAACGGCTGGGTTTAAAGGGGCTAACCATGACAAGACGAACGCTTCGCGGTGCGATGGCATCGGCCACAATTGGGCTGAGCCTTGTAATCCTGATCAGCGTGCTGGCCATTTCCGCCGGAACTTGGCTGGGTGCCGAACGTGCGCACGCCGATGAAATCGATGACATCTATTACTACTGCAACAACGCCTACTATGGTGACGTATGGGCGATCGAGGACTGCATTGACCGGGAATACGACGCCATGATGGCCCGGGAGTACGGTTCCGATTCTTATTATGACGATGGCTACGATGACGGCTTAAGCAGCACCTACTCAACGAACATCTGCCCTGGCGTTTACTACCAAGGCACGTGCGTTTGCGACCGCTGCCCGGACGAGTTTTCCTATGGCAGTTACAGCTACCAGATTTATGAGCGGTGCCACGGGGTTTTCGAAAGCCAGTCCGCCAACGGTTGGGTTCCTTGCGCTGTGAGGTAACCGGCCTCCCGCTGATTTGACCGCGCCCCATTCCGGCCACATCTTTTCTTCACCTCCTTTGCGCTAATATAAGGGGCTGAAGAAACGAGTGGTCCATGAAGGTGCGGGTCCCTGAATTTTCCCTGCGGGTCCAGCGGCGCATCGCCTATGTGGTGATTGCGCTCGGCTTTATTGTGGGCATTTGGCGCGACGTGGGCAGTCCCGACTACCGGGTGGATTATGGCCACGTGCTCGACGGCATTCTCGCGCGCGGCACGATGGTGGTGCTCACGCGCAATGCGCCCACCACGTTTTACTATGACCAAAACGGTGAGCCCGCCGGTTACGAGTACGAGCTTGCCCGCGATTTTGCGGATACGATCGGCGTCGATGCGCGGTTCGTGATCAAGGATACGGTCACGGAGATTCTGGAAGGCATCACCGACGGGCAGGGGGACATCGCCGCGGCGGGCCTCACGCGCACCATCGAGCGCATGCGCCACTACCGCTTTGGCCCCACCTATAAGCACATCCGCCAGCAACTCGTCTGCAACAGGGCGGGCGACTACCCGCGCAGGCTTGATGATCTGCCCGGCTTTTCCATCGAGGTGATTGCCAACTCATCTTACGAGGAAACGCTTATCGGGCTCGCGCGGCGGTTCGGCGATCTCAGTTTTCAGGCGACAGTGGGCACCGATACCGAAGGCATTTTGGCCCGTGTGGCGGCGGGGGAGGTTGACTGCACCATCGCCGATTCGAACATCGTCGCGGTGAACCGCCGCTACGAGCCCGACTTGATTGTGCCTTTCGATATGAGCGAGCGCCAGGAACTTGCCTGGGTCGTGCCGTCCGGCGCCGACAGCCTTGTGGAAGCGCTCAATGAATGGTTCGCCGAAGTGGGGGAGACAGACTTTCTTGTCGAGCTTGACGAACGCTACTACGGGCATGTGGACGGCTTCGACTACGTGGACTTGAGCGTTTTCGAGCGGCGCATCGGAACGCGGCTGCCCGAGTTCAGAACCTGGTTTGAACTTGCGGGCGCGGCGCAAGACTTCCCCTGGACCTTGCTTGCGGCGGTCGGCTATCAGGAAAGCCACTGGGAACCCTTGGCCCGCAGCGCCACCGGCGTGCGCGGCCTTATGATGCTGACCCTCGCCACCGCGCGCGATCTCGGCGTTGCAAATCGTCTGGACCCGGAGGAAAGCATTCGCGGCGGTGCGGCCTACCTTCGCTGGCTTTATGACCGGATGCCGGCGGAGATCACCGGCGATGACCGGCTGCACATCGCCCTTGCGGCGTACAATGTGGGCTATGGCCATGTGATGGACGCCCGCGTGCTGGCGCGCCGCCAAGAGCTCGATCCCAACTCGTGGCGCGACTTGCGCGAGGTCCTGCCGCTCCTGTCGCGCCGCACCCATTACCGCGATCTCCGCTATGGCTATGCGCCGGGCGGGCAAGCGGTGATTTACGTTCAGCAAGTGCGGGATTACTGGGACATTCTGAACCGCGCCTTCCCCTCCCACGAAGAAAACACCGGCTCGGCCTTCACCGCGCCTCCTATCGACTGACCCGCCCGCAAAACCCCATATGGCCATAGGCGTCGCGGGCCGGGGCGATTAAGCTGTGCGCCGACTCGCGTCAATCAAGGGACGCGCCAAAAAGGGAAAAGCCGTGCCTCCGTCCGATCCGCCGAAACTCTGGGACCAGCTTTGGATCGACTGCCACCTCGCCACCATGGCGGCGGGGGAAACGCCTTATGGCGCGATCCGCAACGGCGCGCTCGCGGTCAAGGACGGCCGCATCGCCTGGGTGGGCGAGCGGGCGAGCCTTCACGGCGCGCCGGAAACGCTTGCCGCCGATGTGGTGACTTGCGGCGGCGCGTGGCTCACACCGGGTCTTGTCGATTGTCATACGCATCTTGTTTTTGCGGGCAACCGCGCACGCGAGTTCGAGCAGCGCCTTGAAGGCGCGAGCTATGAGGAGATCGCGCGGGCGGGCGGCGGCATTCTTTCCACCGTCAAGGCAACCCGCGAGGCCTCCCTCGATCAGCTTGTGCTGAGCGGCGAGGGGCGGCTTTGCCGCCTGATGGAAGAAGGCGTCACCACCGCCGAAATCAAGTCCGGTTACGGCCTCGATACCAAGACCGAAGTGAAGATGCTTAAAGCGGCTGCCGAGCTGGGCGAGCGGCTGCCGGTACGGGTGCAGAGAACTTTTCTTGGCGCTCATGCCATCGCGCCCGAATACGGCAAGGACCGCAACGGTTATCTCAACCTTGTGGTGAGCGAGATGATCCCCGCTGTCGCGCGCGAAGGCCTCGCCCATGCGGTCGATGGATTTTGCGAAGAGATCGCCTTTACGCGGGAAGAAATGGCCCGCGTTTTCAAGGCCGCGCAAGAAGCGGGGCTGGCCATCAAACTCCACGCCGAACAGTTGAGCAATCAGCAAGGCGCCGCGCTTGCCGCGGAACTGGGCGCGCTCTCCGCCGACCATCTTGAACACTTGGACGAGGCGGGCGTTGCCGCCATGGCAAAGGCGGGGACGGTGGCGGTGCTCCTGCCCGGCGCATTTTATTACCTGCGCGAGACCAAGTTGCCGCCGGTCGCTGCCTTACGCGAGGCGGGCGTGCCCATGGCCCTTGCGACGGACGCAAACCCGGGCTCCTCGCCCATCCTTTCGCCGCTCACAATCCTCAACATGGGCTGCACGCTGTTTGGCCTCACGCCCGAGGAGGCGCTGGCCGGCATGACGCGGGAAGGGGCCAGGGCGCTGGGGCTTGCCCCCGAGACCGGCACCCTTGAAGTGGGCAAGGCCGCCGATTTCTGCCGCTGGCGCATCGATGAGCCCGCCGAGCTTGCCTATTGGGTGGGGGCAAACCCGCTGGAGCAAACGGTCTTTGAAGGCAACGTGCGCCCGCGCTAAAAGGGGCCTCAAGAATTTCGGAGAATCCCGGAGAAGCCGGGACTTGCGTCAAGGGGATGAACCATCACATGAACAGCCGCGCCGACAACACGCGCGACATCCGTGCGCCACGAGGGGAGCAGATCACCGCCAAGTCGTGGCTGACCGAAGCGCCGATGCGCATGCTCATGAACAATCTTGACCCGGAGGTCGCCGAGCACCCGCACGAGCTTGTGGTCTATGGCGGCATCGGGCGTGCCGCGCGCAACTGGCAATGCTTCGACAGGATTGTTGAAACACTCAAGCGCCTTGAAGGGAACGAGACCCTGCTCGTCCAATCGGGCAAGCCCGTGGGCGTTTTCGAAACCCACGAGAACGCGCCGCGGGTGCTGATCGCCAACTCGAACCTCGTGCCCCATTGGGCCACGTGGGAACACTTCAACGAACTCGACCGGCAAGGCCTTATGATGTACGGCCAGATGACCGCGGGCAGTTGGATTTATATCGGCAGTCAGGGGATTGTTCAGGGTACGTATGAAACATTCGCCGAAATGGGGCGCCAGCACTATGACGGCGACCTTACGGGCAAATGGATCCTGACCGCGGGGCTTGGCGGCATGGGCGGGGCGCAGCCGCTGGCGGCCACCATGGCGGGCGCCTCCATGCTCGCCGTCGAATGCCAGCCCAGCCGCATCGAAAAGCGGATTGAAACCCGCTATCTCGATAAAAGCGCCGCCTCCCTCGACGAGGCGCTGGCGATGATCGGGGAAGCCTGCGCGAAGGGCGAGGCGGTCTCCGTCGGTCTTCTGGGCAATGCGGGCGAGGTGCTACCCGAGCTGGTGCGGCGGGGCGTGAGGCCCGATGCGGTGACCGACCAGACCTCGGCGCATGACCCGTTGAACGGCTATCTGCCCGCCGGCTGGACGCTGGAAGAATGGGATCAGAAACGCGAAAGCGATCCAAAGGGCACGGAACACGCCGCCAAGCTGTCGATGAAGGATC
>JANQLJ010000134.1 GCA_028280665.1 Alphaproteobacteria bacterium | reverse complement strand
TTCATGGCTTCAATGGTTTGCGCGGCAACGTCTTCAATCGGTCGCGCGAGGCCCGCGCCAAACAGCGCATCGACAAGAATGTCTGCACCCTGAACAGCGTGGGGCGAGACCGCGCGCACAGGGCCATCCCAGCCCGCAGCCGCCTTCGCCGCATCGCCCTTGAGCGCCTTGAGATCGCCTAACAGGAAGACGCGCACATCGCGGCCCGCCTCTTTCAGCAGCCGCGCCGCCACGAACCCGTCACCACCATTGTTGCCGGGCCCGCAGAGCACGTGGATCGCGCCCGCTTCCAAAGCCGCCTCGTTCGCGCATTCGGCAACGCCCCTGCCCGCCGCTTCCATCAGTTCGATGCCCGGCGTGCCGCCCGCAATGGTCAGGCGGTCGCATTCGCTCATTTCTTCATTGGTGAGCAAGGCAAGATCGGGGTTCATGCCGGCGTCCTAGATCGGCGCGCGCATCGTCGCGGCAGGTTCGATCCTTTCAAAGGCGCGGGCGGCGCGCAAGACGCCCGCGTCGTCGAACATGCGCCCCACGATCTGCAGCCCCACCGGCAAGCCGTCTTCGGTAAAGCCGCAATTGATGGATGCCGCAGGCTGCTGCGTGAGATTGAAGGGATAGGAAAACGGCGTCCAATCCATCCACTGGCGGCTGTCATAGCCCTTGGGCGCGATGAGGCCCACATCGAAGGCGGGCACCGCAAGGGTTGGCGTGAGTAAAAAGTCGTAACGTTCCATGAATTGACGCATGGCGGTGCCGAGCGCCTCACGGCGCTTCACGGCGGTAAGATAATCGCGCAGGCAAAACTTGGCGCCTTCTTCCACGACCTCGCGCAGGCCGGGATCAAGCAGCGCTTTCTTCTCACCGGAAAGCTCGCCCAATGCAAAAGTGGCGCCAGACCACCAGATGGTCTGGAACGTATCGGAAGGATCTTCGATTTCCGGGTCAACCTCTTCGACAATTGCTCCGAGGTCTGAGAATTTTTGCGCTGCCTTGGCGGTGAGCGCTTCCACTTCCGGTTCGATTTTCGTCACATAACCAAGCTGCGGGCTGAAAGCGATGCGCGCGCCCTTGATGCCGTCGTCAAGCCCGGCCGTGTAGTCGCGGCCCTCGTCGGGCAGCGCGTACCAATCCCGCGCATCGGCCCCAGCGATAACCGTGAGGAACAGTGCCGCGTCTTCCACCGTGCGCGCCATGGGCCCCACGTGAGCCACCGTGCCGAACGGGCTCAAGGGATAAGCGGGCACGCGGCCAAAGCTCGGCTTCAAGCCAAAGGTGCCGGTAAAACCCGCGGGGATGCGGATCGACCCGCCTCCGTCGGTCCCCACCGCAATGGGGCCGAGCCCCGCCGCGAGCGCGGCGGATGCACCCCCCGACGAGCCGCCCGGTGTTTTCTCCAGGTTCCAGGGGTTGCGCGTTATCCCTGCGAGCGGGCTGTCGGTCACGCCCTTCCAGCCGAACTCCGGCGTCGCCGTCTTGCCATAGATGACGGCGCCGTGTTCGCGCATGCGGGCCACGCAAGGGGCGTCTTCCCCCCAAGGCTGATCAGGATCGACAGTCTTCGAACCGCGCAGCGTGGGCCAGCCCTTGGTGAGCAGAATGTCCTTGACCGCCGTCGGCACGCCGTCGAGGCGGCCGCGGGGCGCGCCCTTGTGCCAGCGTGCTTCGGAGGCGCGCGCCTCAGCCATCGCCGCTTCTTCACCCACCAGGCACAGCGCATTGAGCTTAGGGTTGAGATCGGCGGCGCGGGCAAGCGTCGCTTGGACCGCCTCAACGGGGCTCACCGTTTTGGCCTTGTAGGCGGCGATAAGCTCGCCCGCGCTCATCCAGTGAATGTCGGACATGATCTCCCGCGCTTAGTTGACGCGGGTCTCGGCTTCCGCGCCCAGTTCCAACAGCCGCAATTCATCGGCGACCGACTTCAGTACCGTAACCGAGCAATAGTCCGGGCGGAAGACCGTTACCTTGTCACTCGCGGTGGCGGCGCCCACCGCGGCGTTGATGGCAATGAAGTGAGTGAAGATAACCGTGTCTTGCGGCAGGTCGGTGAGCGCGCGCACCACGTTGGCGCGCCAGGCCTGAATGTCGGGGCCTTGCGCACCCCAATGGCCAGGCATCATGGCGCGCAGCCACTTGGTGCGTTCTTCAAGATCATCCGTAGGCGAAGGAATTTCCGAAACGCCCGCCTCGATGGTGGGCTCGCGGTTCCAGGCGCGCATCAGCGGCTCCGCCGTCTCCCGCGCGCGGGCCATGGGGCTTGAGACCAGTTGCAGGGGGTCGCGCGCGGCAAAGCGGTCCGCCACTTGCGCGGCTTGCTCGCGGCCCAGGGCCGAGAGGCCGGGGTCGAGATCGTCCGCCCAACCGCCCGCCGCCTCGCCGTGGCGTATGAGATAGAGTTTGGGCATTCTATTCTTCCGTGCGCCCCCTGCGTTTTTCCGTTGCCTAGTCGAATGTAAAGGCGTTCTTCAACCCCTCGCCCGTGGGCTTTACGGTGCCCGCGCGTCCGATGGCGTCGTCCGCGCAGAGGGCGTCAAGCGTTGCGGGCTCCGTGTCGGTGTTCGCCACAAAGCGGCGGCCGTCTTCCAGCCGTCCGATCACGATGCCGAACATGGGGCCCTTGCGCCCATGGACGACGGTGCAGGTCTCGACGGTGCCGCGCCCCTCGGGCCGCTCCGCAACCTCCACCTTGGCGCCGGCGTCGAGTTCCGCCTGCAACTGGCCCGGCGCTTCGCGCACCCACGGGCCTTCAAAGGGCTTGGCCGAGTAGATGCCGAAGGCGTGCTTGGTGATGAACCAGCCATTGGCGGTGCAAAGGCCAAAGCTGCCGGGCTTCCCGCGCACCTTGTCCATCATGGTGACAATGGAGTGCGTCACATAGTTGTTCCCCGGCCCGCCAAAGTAAGGCAGCCCGCCCGTCACCGTAAGCCCGCGCGGGTCGTCTTCGCCAAGGCCGATTTCGTTGCAGGCGATTTCAATCGCCGAGGGAAAACACGAATAGAGATCGATGAAATCGAGATCGCCCGTCTTGATATTGGCCATGGTGCTTGCACGCGCCCAGCAGCCGCGTATGGCAGGCGACCGGTGCAGCTCGGGACGTTCGGTCAGGTACCAATGATCTTTCGCGTCCGCGCAGCCGTGAAGATAGACCCAGCGGTCCTCGGGGATGCCCAGCTCGCGCGCCTTGCCCACGCTGGTCATCACCAGCGAGGCGGACATATCAACGCGCATGATCGAATTCATATACTTCGTGTACGGAAAGCCCACCATGCGATTTTGCGCGGTCTCCATGGCGATCTCTTCCGGCGAGCGCTCAACGGGAAACCAGGCATGATCGTTCCCGGCGGCTACGCGGGTAAAGGGGCTCATCAGTTTGCCGATGGTCATTTGATGATCAGCGACGCTTTCGCCCCGCGCATGGCGGATGGCTTGTTCGATCAAGGCATAGGTATTGGCGGGACGGCTCATTTCATGCGCGGCTTCGACGGGACTTGAGCCGGGTTTTGAGTCTCCCCAAAGCTCCGTAGGCGGATCGTCATCGATCCGCCAGGCCGACATGTCAGCCTCGGCGCGATGAAGCTCCCAGAAGTTATGCAGAAACTCCGCGCCTGAAATGACCGCAAGACCCACGTCACCGCGTGCGATCTCCTCCGCAAGCCGGTTCACGACCATTTGCGGGGTGTTGCCGCCGGTGAGGGTATAGATGTCCCGCGCGGCCGGAGCGCCCAGCGCGCGCGCAAGGGCCCTAGGTGGGTTCGCGGGCTTGGGCAAATCCATGCCGTCGAAAAAGCTCTCCTCGATGGTGGAGCTCACCACCGCCACCGTGTCGATGGCGCTGCGCGCCGCCCCGCCCGCGCCCGTGTCGGTGAGCGCAAGGCGCGCGGTCGCTTCGAGCATTTCCACCCAAGTGGGCATCTCAGCGGGCGGGACCTTCCAGGTTCGCTGGCCGCCGCCGACCAGGATGGGGGTTGAATCAAGAGGCACGGGCGCGCTCCGCAAGTGAGACTGAAGTCCTTCTTTTAGATGGCGCCCTCTCAAGCGCAACCCTGACCGCGCGGAAGGCGGGAGCGCCCACGCTCATCCCCTCCCCTTGCCCAAGTTTTAGGCAAGCTGCCTTGCCTATAGGCGCAAGGCTTTCTCCCCATCTAAGATTCCTGGGGAAAACCGGTGGAAAACTCACGATTCTTGCTGCACCCGCGCCTGGCACGTCCTATGCGTTAGGCAGAGCCAAGCGGGGGCGCGCCCCCGTCCCGTTCAAGTGATTTCGAGGGCCCGATGAAGAAAATCGAAGCGATCATCAAGCCGTTCAAACTTGATGAGGTGAAGGAGGCGTTGCAGGAAATCGGCCTGCAAGGCATCACCGTGACCGAGGCCAAGGGCTTTGGCCGGCAAAAAGGCCACACCGAGCTTTATCGCGGCGCGGAGTACGTGGTCGACTTTCTGCCCAAAGTGAAGCTCGAAATCGTGCTGCCCGAGGCCCAGGTCGAGGCCGCCCTCGACGCCATCCAGAACGCCGCCCGCACGGGCAAGATCGGGGATGGAAAAATCTTTGTTACCGCCGTTGAACAGGTCATCCGCATACGGACAGGAGAAACCGATGAGGCCGCGATCTGAAACGCGGCCCGTGACCCGCTCATCTTTACAACCAGTCAGCCGGAAGAGGGAACACCATGTCTGACGAAACCCTAAAGCGCATCAAAGACGAGAACATTAAATACGTGGACCTGCGCTTCACCGACGCCCGTGGGAAAATGCAGCACGTCACCTTCGACGCCAAAATGGCGGATGCGGATTTCTTCGACGAAGGCGTGATGTTCGACGGCTCGTCCATCGCGGGCTGGAAGTCGATCAACGAATCCGACATGACGCTGATGCCCGATGCGGAAACCGCGATCGTCGATCCCTTCTTCGCTCAGCCCACCATGGCCATCTTCTGCGACGTGCTGGAGCCTTCGACCGGCGAGCCTTATACGCGCGACCCGCGCTCCACCGCCAAGCGCGCGCTGACTTACATGAGCCAAGCGGGCATTGGCGACACGGCGTACTTTGGTCCGGAGGCAGAGTTTTTCATCTTCGACGACGTGCGTTTTTCAGTGGAACAAAACGCCATGGGCTTTTCCATCGACTCGACGGAAGGGCCCTACAACACCGCCACGGAATACGAGATGGGCAACCTCGCCCACCGGCCGGGCCCCAAGGGCGGATATTTTCCCGTGCCGCCGGTGGACTCGGGCCAAGACATCCGCTCGGAAATGCTCAGCGTGATGACCCAGCTCGGGCTTGAGCCGGAAAAGCATCACCACGAGGTGGCGCCATCCCAGCACGAGCTCGGTATGAAGTTCGCAACGCTTGTGACCATGGCCGACCGGATGCAGCTCTATAAATACATCGTGCATCAGGTGGCCGCAGCCTACGGCAAGACCGCGACCTTCATGCCCAAGCCGGTTTTCGACGACAACGGCTCGGGCATGCACACGCACCAGTCGATCTGGAAAGACGGCGAGCCGCTGTTCGCGGGTTCCGCTTACGCGGACCTTTCCGAAACCGCGCTTTACTACATTGGCGGCATTATCAAGCACGCCAAAGCGCTCAACGCTTTCACCAATGCCTCCACCAACAGCTACAAGCGCCTGGTGCCGGGCTTTGAGGCACCGGTGCTGCTCGCTTATTCCTCGCGCAACCGTTCGGCCAGTTGCCGCATTCCGCACGCGCCCTCGCCCAAGGGCAAGCGCGTGGAAGTGCGCTTCCCTGATCCCACGGCGAACCCCTACTTCGCCTTTTCGGCCATGCTGATGGCGGGGCTCGACGGCATCGAGAACAAAGTCCATCCAGGCGATCCCATGGACAAAGATCTCTATTCGCTGCCGCCGGAGGAACTGAAAGACGTGCCGACGGTCTGCTCAAGTCTGCGCGAAGCGCTCGACTTCCTCGACCGTGACCGTTCGTTCCTCACCAAGGGCGATGTTTTTTCCGAAGACCTGATCGACGGCTACATCGAACTCAAGGAAGAAGAAGTGAAGCGCTTTGAAATCACCCCGCACCCGGTGGAGTTCGAGCTTTACTACAGCGTTTAGAGCACTTTCCTGATTTGGTTTCAGGGGCCGGGATCCATTAGGATTTCGGCCCTTTGCTTTGTTGTGGCGACAAAGCCAAAACATTCAACCATTCCGTCCCGTCACGAGGTGTCTCCTCGGCCACGAACGAGATTCTTCTCATGACCGCGACGGAGTTACCCCTCCCGTCCGTTGATGAAAGGACCGGCGCCGTCTCGGGCGCCCGGACCGGCATCGCAAAGGGGTTATATCGTGGGGCTAAGACATGCCTTGGCCGCCAGCGCGGCTGTTTGCACGCTCGCGGCGGCACACTCATCGAACGCAACAACATATGTAAGCCTCTTCGCCGGTCTCGGCTATCTCCCCGAGGGCGCTTTTAAGTTTCAGACGGGCTCGTTCTTTTACCCCGCCAAGAGTTCGGTCTTTTCATCTTACCTGAACATCGAGTCGTCCATCGCAGACGAAACGCGGCTCTACACGACCGCGAGCGGCGCCCGGTTTGTGAGCTTCAACGTCACTTACTCGCGCGTCTTCAGCCAGGCCCGCATCGTCTATGAGTCCGTAACGTTCGGGTTTCGTGAAGGTGACTTTGATTCCGGTTTCGTCATCGCCGCCGCCGCCGGTTACAGCTTTGACTGGGGTTTGCGGGCCGAGCTTGAACTGGCCCACCGCTATCACAAGATCGGCGCCGTCCAAAACTTCGACGGCGGCCCGAATTACTTCCGCTACTGGTCGAACGAATCCACCATCCGCGGCGCGGCCCGGTATTTCTCGACTATCTATTTCTCGAACACCACGGACACGGCCACCCAATACACCCGGACGCGCACCTTCATGACATCAGTTTCAAGGGCGACCTTGCGCGGCACCGCCTGGACCGAAGGCGACCTTACGAGCTACGCCCTCATGGCGAACCTCTGGTACGACTTTCCGCTCGATGCCGAGGCAGGCGTCCGGCCGTTCATCGGCGGCGGCGTAGGGCTGTCGAGCCTTAAGCTGGAATACAGCGGCAGCTTGCGGGCGCAAAGCACGACCAAGGCTTTCAGCGCCAGCACCGAGACCTGGGTGC
>JANQLJ010000098.1 GCA_028280665.1 Alphaproteobacteria bacterium | reverse complement strand
GGAGGCGGCGGTGGCGGCGGCGGAAACGAGCAGTATAATTTCTCGTTTGTTGCAGCTAGCAGCCAAGCAACACCATTCAGGCTGGAATCTGGTCCCGGCACCGAAGACGTCGTTTCCGGCTACGAAGAAGACTCGACGGGATCATGGAAATCGGATGCATTCATTGTAAGCGGCAGTGTTGAGCACCCTGTTGAAAATGTGACGTTTGTTCCGAGTGACGAAAGTGCGCCACAGTGGCTCTCTCGTAACCCGCTTGAACCCTTTGCACCGCAACTCCCTGGCTCCGGTTCCGCCGGACTCGAACAGATTTTAGGAGGGGATAGCTTTATTCTCACGGAACTCGGCGGACTTGCGGATGGATCCGTTAGCGGTGTTGATTCTCAAGTTGGCGCGTCATCTGGAATTGGCTTTGACAAGGGGCAGTTCGATTTCGAATTGCAGTTCTCGGTCAGCCGTAAACCCCAGCTTCCGGTAAATGTCCACTCGACGGACCCGGTTGCGCCCGTCGTTGGGAGCCAGTTGGATCAGGTGGTTCTTCCGAATTGGCTGGAAGAAGGGCGCACGGAGTTGTGGGCCGGTCAGTTCGATGAATATCTGATTTGAAGTCTAGGGATTAGTCCGCGACTGACTATTTCCGCCGCCAGCTAGTCTTTGCCTGGGAAGATCCTCACCCATCTTCCGGGCAATGCGGAATTGATCGCCGTGGGCCCCATCGTCGTCATTATGGTATCTACTATCGTAAAATCGAGCACGGCAAAGCCACTGCCCGCGCCGTGACTCATGTATAAGAAGGCTATGAGGGAGGTTGTCACCATGACCCGCTTTACCATTGCCATTGCCGTTCTCTTCATGCTCGCCGGGTGCGGCGAGCGGGAAGGGGGCGCCCCCGAACTGCGCGTGCGGGCCATCGAGCCCTTTGTTGTGGAAGGCGTTGAGACGGCGGTCGACCGCAGGCTACCAGGTCTCATTCAGGCGGCTGAGCGCACCTCCCTTGGCTTTGCCGTTGCGGGCACGGTCACTGAAATCGGTGTTGCCGTTGGTGAGCGGGTGGAAGAAGGGGCCCTCATCGCCCGTATGGACGACGAGCCCTATCGCTTGCAGGTCGAAAGCGCCCGGGCCCAGTTGCAGCGCGCGAATGCGGGGGCGGCGGAACGGCGCTCGGAGCTTGATCGACAACGCCAGCTCTTTGAAGGGGGTTGGATTTCCCCCGCCGCCCTTGAGCAGTTTGAAACGGCATTTGAAACCTCGGCCAGTGATGTGCGTGCCGCCGAGGCTCAATTGGGGCAGGCCGAACGGAATCTTGAACGCACGGTTTTGCGGGCGCCTTATACGGGCGTGATTGCTGCGGTGTCTGCCGACCCGTTCGAAGAAGTGGGCGTCGGGATGCCCGTTGCGGAGCTCAATGCGGAAGGTGCGCTTGAGATTTTGGTGGATGCCCCGGACCGGCTCGCAAGCCAGTTGAGCCCCGGCATGCCGGCCCGCGTGGAAGCAACGACGGTTGCGGGCTGTGGCTGCGCCGGCCGTATTGTGGAAGTGGGCCGCGACGTAGGCGGTGATAACGCCATTCCTGTCACGGTTGCACTCGACAATCCGCCTACGGAGCTTCTTCCGGGTATGGCGGCGAGCGCAACTGTTTCGCTTGCGACGGACGGCGCGGGCACGCCGGTCCCGTTCGGCGCGGTGGTTGCGGGACCCGATCCGAGCCGCGCCCATGTCTTCGTTTATGACACCGACGCCTCGGTGGTTCGGCTGACGCCGGTTTCCGTCGTTGGTGCGCAAGGCAATGTTGTGCTGGTGAGCGAAGGCCTCACCGACGGCGACATTATCGCGGCGGCTGGGACAGGGCTGTTGCGCGACGGCCAACAGGTCCGCCTTCCCGTGGGCGCCGAATAAGGGAGCGGAGCCATGCCGATTACCCGCCTCGCCCTCGAGAACTCCCGTGTTCTCGCGCTCTTTATTGCTTTTCTCGTGCTCGGGGGACTTCTTACTTTCGCGAATTTTCCCAGCGCTGAAGACCCGATCATTCAAGTCCGCAATGTAACGGTCATGGCACCCGCGCCGGGTCTCAGCACCACCGAGATCGAGACCCTTATCGCCCAGCCCGTTGAAGAGGCCATGCGCGACATCCCCGAGATCACGACCATCTCGACCTCGGCAATGCGCGACCGCGCGATCATCGATTTGGAAGTTACCGACTACACCGATGACGTTGGTGCCGTGGTGCAGGAGATCCGCAACCGGGCTGAACGCGTGGCGGCGGACCTGCCTGAGCAATCCCACGGCGTGCTTGTCGAAGACGACATCGGTCTTGTTTCGATTGCGACAATCGCTCTGTGGTCGGATGGGTTTTCTCATGCCCGCTTGCGGGAGACTGCCGAGGACCTTCGTAGCCGCATCTACACTATTGATGGGGTGCGCAAGGTCCAGCTCTATGGTGTTCAGGAAGAACGCATCTTCATCGAGTTTGATCCCTACCGGACGGCGCAAATGGGGATTGGCCCCGCGGCGGGGGCCCAGGCAATTGCAGATCAGAACACCGTTGCGCCTACGGGTGTCGCGGTGGCGGACGGGCGCCGTCTGGTGGTTGAGCCATCGGGCGCGCTTACGAATGAAGAAGATGTGGCCGACGTCACTTTCCAGATTCCCGGCACGCAGCGGCTCTTTCGTATAGGTGACATAGCGGACGTGCGGCGCGGATATCAAGACCCGCCCGACAATCCGGTTTATTTCAATGGTCGGCCCGCCGTGGTGATTGCTGTCTCCACCCATGAAGGAACCAACAATGTGGCGTTCGGCGAAGTGCTCAACGCCGAAATTGAGGCGATCCAGGCGGAGCTTCCCATCGGGCTTGAGCTTGATTACGCCTCGTTCCAGCCTGACCTTATTGAAGTTGCGGTCGACGGCGCGCTGAGCAATGTCTACCAGACGCTCTTTATTGTTTTGTTTGTGGTGATGCTATTCCTCGGCCTGCGCGCCGGGATTATCGTCGGCGCGTTCGTGCCGCTCACCATGCTGGCGGGCGTCATCCTCATGAGCTTCATGGACATTGAGCTCCAGCGCATGTCCATCGCCGCTGTGATTATCGCGCTCGGCCTTCTCGTGGACAACGGTATTGTGATTGCGGAAGATATCCGTGTGCGGATGGAGCGGGGGGCAGCCCCGAGCGACGCGGCTATTGCGGCGGGGCGATCTCTTGCGGTCCCGCTGCTGTCATCGTCCCTGACAACAGTGGCGGCCTTCATGCCACTTACTCTGATCGCCGGTGCTGCTGGAGAATACGTGGGCACGCTGGGGATGGTGGTGATCCTACTCCTTCTTTCCTCCTGGGTTCTTTCCATGACGGTGACGCCTGCCCTGTGCGCCTGGTTTCTTAAGGTGAAGCCCACATCGGGGGCTCACCAGGACCTGTCCTCGGGCGACTTCACCGGGCATCTTTATGAGGCCTACAAGGTATTCATTTCTTGGTTGCTCAAGCTGCGGTGGGCTTTTCTTGGTGTGGTCATGGTGGTTCTTGTGGGATCGATCTTCGTCCTGTCCCAGCTTCCCAACGCCTTCTTCCCCACGAGCGAACGTAATCAGTTTCTTATCTACATGGATCTTGAAGCGGGCGCTGACATTCGCGAGACGGAGACCGCCGCCCGGCGGCTTGCCGATTGGCTCAGCGACCGCGAAGCCAATCCCGAAATCACGTCCAATGTGGCTTATGTGGGCGAAGGCGGTCCGCGCTTTTATCTTGCGCTTAGCCCCATGAAGCCCGCGCCCAACCGCGCGTTTTTGCTTGTGAATGTGGAAAGCCACCGCCAAATCTCCGAGGTGCTCGTGCGCACGAACGACTATATCGATGCGAACCTGCCCGAAGCTGTGGCGGATGCGAAAGCCATGTGGTTCGGCCCCAGCGAAACGGGCCGGGTGGAGTTCCGCATTGCGGGCGAAGACGCGGACCTTCTTTTCGGCACCGCCCTCGAAATAGAGGCCGCCTACCGCGCGCTGCCCGGGGCAACCGGCGTTTCCATCGATTGGGAAAACCGCGTTCTTGAGCTCGACTTGCAGATCGATCAGGAACGGGCCCGCCGCGCCGGTGTTTCGTCGGCCGCGGTGGCGAGTTCCCTTCACAGCGCCTTTAACGGGCTTGAGGTAACGACGGTGCGCGAAGGCCGCTTTGAAGTGCCGGTCATCATGCGCGGGCAGGAGGTCGCGCGCGAGACCCTCGCCGCGGTGGAGGGCGCGCTTGTGTGGTCCGACCGTGATCAGGACTTTGTGCGCCTGGGCGAAATTGCCGATGGCGGACCACGCTGGGTCTATCCGCGCATTGAACGGCGCAATCTTGAGCGGGTGGTGACCGTTGGCGGGCGGTCTACCGTTCTGGGGGCACGGGAGATCGTAACGGGGTTGGAAGACGTGATCGCCGGCTTTGAACTGCCCCCCGGCACGCGCATCGAGATCGGCGGCGAGCCGGAGGACCAGGCAAATGCGCAGAGCCGGCTTTATTCCAATTTCCCGCTCGCGCTTGGCATTATTGCTTTGCTGCTGGTGGCTCAGTTCAATTCGGTCCGCCGTGGCGCCATTATTCTCATGACCATTCCGCTGGTGCTTATTGGTGCCGTGGTTGGTCTTGTGGTGATGGGCGCCCCGTTTGGCTTTATGGTGTTGCTCGGCCTTGTCAGCCTTGCCGGGATCGTCATTAACAATGGCATCGTGCTCATCGACCGGATTGTGGACGAAGAAGGCAAAGGCAAACCGCAGATCGAGGCCATCATGGTCGCCTGCCTCTCGCGCCTCAGACCCATCCTGATGACCACGCTGACGACGGCGCTAGGGCTCATCCCGCTTATCCTCTTTGGTGGCGCGCTCTTCTACGGCATGGCGTCGGCAATTGCCTTCGGGCTATTGGTGGGAACGGTTCTGACTTTGGGTGTGGTGCCAGTACTCTATAGCTTAATGATAGGAGGTCGGCCGGAAGCCAAAAGTGAAACCTAGGATGATAGCTGACTCCACAGCCTGCAAGAACACCCCAGAGTTCCGCGACTCTGCATGTTTTCTGCCCAATCCTACAAATTTGACGCTGTTCACTAAATCTAATCCTTAATGTCGGATCATCCGCCAACGTGGGGTGCACATGTTGGCTCGGGATCACATGAAAGGGTTTGTTAATCCCCTCTTCTGGGGGCTCTACGCCCTTGCCTTTCTCTATCTGGTTAGCGCAACAATCGGCGCCTCCGGAGCAATCACCTCGTCCCATTTTCTGTGGACTGTCGGTGTGATTGCGAGCTGGCGTTACGCGTGGCAAATCCTTCACTTCATCCGTGGTGAGATTTACAAGCGTAAGGTTTTCCCGAAATGGCGCGCGCTCGCCGACGAGGCGTTCAAGACCGGCGTTGGCACCCCTGAAAGCGTGCTTGTGGTCGTAACCAGCTACCAGATGACCGCGACGGAAAACCATCAGACTTATGATGCGCTTTTTAAGGAAGCATTTGATTACTCAAAGCGTTACGGCGTTCCCACAACACTGGTCGCCTCCGTTACCGATCAGGGTGATGCGGACCTTGTGGACTCGATCTTCCGACTCAATGATCCGCCCGATCAGGTCAGTCTGATCACCCAACTACAGGCGGGCACGGGTAAGCGCGATGCCATTGCTGCGGCGCTTCGCGCGGGCAGCGCGCGCGGCATTCATCAGCGCGGCGTCACGGTCCTTATGGACGGCGATACCGAGTTGCCGAAGGGCTCGTTTGAAAAGTCATTCCCCTTCTTTGCCATCATGCCGGATGTGGGAGCGATAACCCTCAATAACACCGCTGAGGTGCGCGGCAATCGGCTGACCAATGACTGGTACATGATGCGTTTCGCCTTGCGAAATCTTTACATGTGTTCGCTCAGCCTTTCGCGCAAGGTTCTTTGCCTCACGGGCCGGTTTTCGGTTTTCCGTTCTGAAATCATCACCGATGAAGAGATGGTCAACGCCATCGAGAATGACGTTATACATCACTGGCGCTTGGGATCGATCAAATGCCTGACCGGGGATGATAAAACCACTTGGTACCATTGTCTCAAAAACCAATGGTCTATGATCTACCTGCCGGATACGCCGGTGATCTGTGTTGAGGAACTTCCCCCAGGGGGGTTCTTCAAGGCATCCAGCAGTCTTATGACCCGCTGGTTTGGAAACATGCTGCGCAACTCCGACCGGTCGATCATGCTCGGCCCAAAGCGTATGGGCTTCTTCACCTGGTGGTGCCTGATCGACCAACGCCTTTCCATATGGACGGCGATCTCCGGTCCTGTTGTCGCGACCATCTTCGTGGTTGCGGGGCGGGCGGAAATCCTTCTGGCATATGGGTCGTTTGTCCTCTTCACCCGGTTTGTTCAATCGGTCAACGTGGCCTACCAGGGCGGCACGATGACCCCTTATGTGCCCTTCCTTCTTTTGCATCAGCAGCTCGTCGGCGCTGCAATCAAGATCTATATTTTGTTCCGACTTGATCGGCAGAAATGGACGCGGCAAGCCATTGCCACCGGCCCGCAAGTTAACAACCTCTTAAGTCAGCAAGGTTTTGGGGCGGCTCTTAACCTTATTACAGTCGTTACGTTTGTATGCTTGATGTCGATTGTTTCCGGTGTGGTGAAAATCTAGCGGAGACCTTGAGGTGGCGTTGCCAGAAAAAAAAGAGCAGGTTGCAGATGCCGTGGTGGATTCAGAATCCGCCGCGCCTGCTGGCGACTCTGCATCTGAGTCTGGTCCAGAAACACAAAGGCGCCGTCACGCCCGGCTGACAACACCGCTGCACGTCGAAATGGGCGGCCATACCTACAAAGCCCTCGATTGGTCGCTCGGCGGCTTCCGCATTGGTGATGTGGAAGGGACGTCCGTTGCAGGCAACATGGCCGAAGTCCGCATCATCATGCCCTTCGAACGTTTCGATTTTTCGTTCAAGACCACTGCTTCCATCAGATGGATTGACCTTAAAACCAAGCAGGCGGGCTGCCAGTTTGAAAACTTGACCGCCGATCAGAAATCGACGCTCGGTTTTTTTGTTGCGAGCTTCATAAAGGGTCGGACACTCACCGTTGAAGAAGCTGTTCAGTCGATCAAACCGGACGTTGATGACATAAGTGTTTCCGCCGAAGGGGAGGTGAACTACAAGACGCGGTGGCATCAGCTGCGCCTGGTGAGGCGCATCGGGATCCAAGCTTCGGTGGCGGCCCTTGCCCTGGTTTTCCTTTTTCTGCTGCTGCGGACCGTTGTGCTCAGCACTTTTTCTTTTGACAGCACGGCCGCGTGGATCGATGCCCCCCCGATTGTTCTGACCGCCCCTATCGCGGGCCGAATAACGTCGGTGGATGTCGCCGTGGGGGATGCGGTTACCGAAGGAGATGTGCTCGCGAGATTTCGCGACGAAAACCTGACTGTTGAGTTGACGGTGGCTCAGGCCGAACTGACGCAATTGCGGGCGGCGGCGGCTGGCATGAATGAAGATGCCTTGGAACGGGGGGCGGCGCTCGATGGACAAGAGGCGCTTGCGCAGATCGAACTTGATGAAGCGCGCGCCCGGCTGTTGGCCGCCCAAGGCGTTTTTGAGACGCGGCAGGAGGAATATAATCGCGCCGAAGCGCTGGTTGAACGCGGCGCGGTACCCGCCCGTACACTTGATGAGGCAGAGCGCAACCTTATTGAAGCAAGCCTTGCCTTTGATGTTGCACGTGCGGAGGTTCGTTCGGCCGAGGCGGTACGGGACATTGCCCAAAACGGATATTTCTTCGGCACGTCACGGATCGCGGGCGACGATCCAGGCAGCCTTGCGCGCTCGGTGGAGGAATTGGAACAGCGAATCGTGGTGCAGGAAGCTCTGGTCAAGGCGCTCGAAGAACGCATGCAGGCCTCCATCCTCTTCAGCCCTTGCGACTGTATCGTAACGGAACTGCCGCGCCGCCGCGGCGAACGTTTAGCCATCGGTCAAAATGTTATGTTTCTGAGTGAGATTCAGGAAACGCCGCACCTTGTCGCCTTTGTCACGCACCGCGAGGCGGCGGCGCTGGCACAAGGTCAAAAAGTCAGTGTGCGTCTTTCCGACGGAACCGTTGACGAGAACGCCATTGTTTCAACAATCAGTACCCATCCCACGCCAACCAATGCCCGGCTTTTAAGCTCGCGCGGTCATGAACCCTCGCTTTTGGCTGAGGTTTCCATTGCCCTCACGGAGGATGTGGATACTCTGGTTCGCTCCCCCGTCGATGTCATCTTCGTGCAGAGCCCGTGGCTCTGGCTTGAGCGGATGCTCTACTTGGATTTCTAAAAAGAAAAATAAAAAGGAGAACCAAGGGGGAAGCTAATGGCCACTCAATACCAATATTCCGCGGAAGAGATATCAGAGATGTATGCGGTCTCGATTGAAGAGGTGTATGCCGCCCGGGAGATTCGCAAGCGCGGTATTCCTGAACTTGTTGGCGAACTGCAAAAAGGCCACCTGACACTAGATCAGGCGCTGCAGCTTCTAAAGCATGACGTTCACGCGCAACGCAGAATGCTCTCCGAATTGATTGTTAGGACGGGTTGAGCGGCAAGCGAATCGGGTTCGCTGGCCTCGTTACTAATACCTGGGCTTGCCGTTTGTTAGATTCTCTCACGCGTTCAGTAATTGGCCAAGATCGCGTCGATCCGTGCATCATTGGCTTGCGCGAGCGGGAGCGCCGCCACCAGATTGCGCTCGGCGTGTTCACCGGTCGAGTAATTGATCTCCTCGCGGCGAATATAGTGCCCGACCGCAGGGGCATAGTACCAGGTCAGCCGCCTGAGGACGCGCATGCTGCTGCTTGAGTAGCGCTCGCAAACAATCGCGGTGCTTTCAAACTCACCCGCCGGAACCGCAAGCAGCTGAGGCCGTCCGGCACGGCAGCGCCACAGCGCGACGGAACGGTTTAGCTCCGCCTCGTCCCAGTCTTCGCCCGCACCGCGTGACCGGCTTGTGGTAACCACCGAAAAACGGGCCCGCCGCCGCTGTTCGAGGGGCCAAACTTTGCTTGGATCTCCATTCACGACTCTGGCACCTTGCGATCTGGATGTCCGCCACGACAAAATCGGCACAAAGAAATCCCGGCTTCGGGTGTATTCCCGGCCCGACCGGGAACGCCACAGGAGTTCATTGCCAGCACCGCCCGTAAAGCGTTCCACGGTGCCGTTGTCAAAGACGAAGGTTGTACCCGCTTCGTAGCTTGGCGCGTTACCTGTTTGACCGAAGGCCTCGTTGTCGATGGCGATGGCCGCAAGGAACGCCAATCCGGCGAACAAGAACGGAGAAATTTGGCGGGCGGCGCTATAAATTCTGGTCATCATAATCAATCAACTCGCTACTCTATATTGATCAGCCCATAGCCAAATGTTTGATCGTACCCCTCGCGCCCAAGGTCAATCGCTTGGCGGCGAAGCAAGGGCCGGGGGTCATGCGCGCCCGACCGGTCTTTCGTTGCCGCGACGATGACACTTACGAAAGGCGTTGCGAATGAAGTCCCTGTATATGAACGGTACCCGCCGCCCGCCGCAGCAGCCAGCACATCGACGCCCGGCGCGGTGAAGTCCACATGCGCGCCTCTGTTCGCGCGCCGATAGACCATCAGGTCCGGCCCGATTGCCGTGACCGCATAGACCGCTGGATAGGCTGCCGGATAAAGCGGCGGTGCCGCGGGCCCCGCATTGCCCACCGCCGCCACAATGGGAACGCCCCGTTCCACCGTTCGCGCAATGGCAAATTCCAGAAGCTCGTTGGGGGGGCCGGCAAGGCTGAGGTTTAAGGCACCGGCGCCTTCGCTCAGGCTCCAATCGATAGCCCGGACCAGGCTTTCAGCCGTTGCGACAAGCTCGCCTGACGGCGCCGCCGTGAACACGCTCGCCACATATAGCTCTGCCCCAACCGCAAGGCCTTGGAAGATCTCGCCGTCGTCACCGACGAGGATTGACGCAATAGCCGTGCCGTGCCCGTTGGAACCTGCCTGGCCGTGCTGCACGAAATCTTCGACATGAATGTTTGCGTTCGCCAGCGCCGGATGGGTTTCGTCAATGCCCGTATCGATCAACCCGATTCGAACGGCGCTGGGCGTATCGTTCGGCCACCCCAGCGGTATGGCGCACTCAAGAGGCGGGCACGGTGTTACGACTCCCGCCGTGCTGCTTTCGGGCTCATAGAGGTGATTGTAGTCCACCACGGCATCGCCCGCGGCGTCCGCCAAGGCAATTGCTATCTCAGAAACATCGTCATCTTCATCAACCGAAATGCGGTACAGCGATGCGTCGAGCGAGTTAAGCGCATAGGCCTCTTCAACGATGATTCCGTCCAGATTAAGCAAGTCCGAGGCATCATCGTCGAGCAAAACCAAAAACTCACCCGATACGGTCAGGTACCCTTCGTCGTCGAAATCCTGGTCGAAAGCGTTGACGCCCGCCTCACCTTGGGCAGTTTGTTCGGCTTCTTCCGTTTCATCGTCATCTTCGGTTTCGGAACCTTCATTCTCTTCTTCGCTTTCTCCCGACTCTTCTTCGCCTTCTTCGGGTTCTCCTTCACCGCCGTCCTCAGGCTCATCAAGATCGCCTGCTTCATCTATATCGCCAGTTTCGTCTTCGACGATATCTACTTCATCGATGGGGTCTTCAATGTCGGGAGTATCGGGCTCGTCGACGTCCGGAGGCTCATCCAGATCATCGTCACCTGCAACAAGCAGAACAAGGTTGATTGCGTCAGGCACCCGGATCACGTTTACGGAAGGGCCCAGCGCGTGAGATGAAGATGCGGCCAACAATAAAGACAGCATGCCCGCCACGGCCGCCCAAGGGGCTGCGTTGGAGGCCCTCAAAAAGGGCTGTATCGGCAGTCCTAAAAGTCGCAATTGGGTCTATTTTCCCTGTTTCCTTGGGTATTAACGCCCATGCATAAGAAATATTCCAATATCTTGGAATAATTTAGCGATTCGGGCCGTTGGAGGTGTGTATGAGCGCCAATTTGACGGATTGGCACGATGAGCTGGTCCTTCTCATACCTCGTGTGAGGCGTTTCGCGTTAACCCTGACGGGGTCTGCGCACGATGCGGATGACCTTGTGCAGGCGACGGTGGAAAAGGCCCTGGTGAAGAGGGAGCAGTTTACACCGGGCACAAATCTCCGCGGGTGGCTTTTCCGCATCTGCCGGAATTTGTGGATTGACGAATGGCGCGGGCCCCGCGGGAAAACGGACGAATGGGATGCGGAGAATGCGGATCACGTTCAAACGATTGACGGAGAAAGGGTTACTTCCGGGGTATTGGAGTTAGCGGAGGTAACCGCGGCGATGAATACACTTGGAGATGACAAACGCGAGGTTCTGGCTTTGGTTGCGGTTGAAGGTTATTCGTACAAGGAAGTTTCCGAGATCCTGGACATTCCGGTAGGAACGGTCATGAGCCGTCTAGCCCGCGCCCGCCAAGCCCTTGCGGATCAATTGTCCCTTAGAAACAGCGACGAGAGCCGGTACGGCGATCAATCGAGGGAGGTCAACTGATATGAGTTCAGAAAATCAAACCCGCCTCTCCGATGAAGAACTGTGCGCCTATCTCGATGGCGAACTTGCGGAAACGGAACGGGCCCGCGTTGAGGCGCGGATCACCCACTCGCAAGATGCGCAGGCCCGGCTGAACCGCCTTGTCGGTGTGGACCAGGTATTGGCGCGAACGCTTGGCCCTCTCGATCAGGAACCGGTCCCGGCGCATGTGCTGGAAATGATTGAGCGGTCCAAACAAGAGGCTGTCGCGAGAGCAGGCGACAATGTCGTGCCACTCGGCGGCGCCTCCGCGCGCTGGCGGAAGAACGCAGCCGCATTCCCATTTTCGGGCGCCATGGCGGCAGGACTGGCGCTTGCTATTGGGCTGGGGTCAGGCTTTGGACTGTCCGAAATGGGTCGGTTCTCATCTGGCGGGGATCCGGCATTGCAGGCCATAGGGCCCGTCGAAGACGGCTCGCCCCTTCACGCTGCGCTTGAACATGGCCAAAGCGCCGTGGCGCGGGTGGTGAGCATGGAGGAGGGCACCAGCATTACGCCGGTCATGACATTTCAGACCGCGGACGGTCATATCTGCCGGGAATTTTCCTATGATTCAGCGGAGGCTCAGCAGCGCGGGGTCGCGTGCCGCGAAGGCCCATCTTGGCAGGTGAAATTTACCGTTGCGTCTTCCGCGTCCTCTACGCCGGATGACGGATATATTCCTGCCGGCTCGGCGCTTCTCGCGGTTGATATCTTCATTGATACTTTAGGAGCGGGCGAGCCCTTCGGCCGCGAACAAGAACAGCAATTGATTAGTGACAGTTGGGCGGGCCTGGAGTGGTAACTCTGTAAGGTTCATTTCCCTCACTTACAGGGCCGCCAAAAAATCCCATCGCGCGGGAATAAACGCCGTTCTCACTCGTTCTCATTCTGTCGGATGCATGCCGATGCAGCGCGTCAGCTTTGGTGGATGGGGAGAGAATATGGAAATCGCAAATGAACGTGCCCTCTATCAGACGCGCACGAGTGTTGATTTTGGAGAAGGGGCGGCAACCCAGACTTCAAAGTTTGGGCTTTCTAAAATTATTTCTGCGGACCGGTTAACCAAAGCAAAATGGGCCTTCAGTACACGCCGCATTCCGAACTCAGTTCCCAAACGCTTGTTGGCCGGAGATTTTTCGCCTAGTGCCGGTGATCTGATTCTGGCGAAAGTCGTCGGCTTGGGTCAGCACAAGCGGCTGGAGCTGCCCGATGGCCGCCGCGCCCACATGTTTCTGGGCGATGAGATTGTTGTCTGTTATGGCAACCGCTACGCCCCCAACCAGTTCGAAGCCGTGGTGCCGGATGGACTTGAGGAATGCGATCTGGTGGCCGCCGGTGGTTTGGCCGCAACAACCCTCTCACGCAATGGCGCGATAAATGCGGCAACGCGCCTTCAGCCCTTGGGGCTCCTGGCCGATGAGAATGGGTGCCGTATCAATGCGTTTCAGTGGCGGCTTCCCACAACAACAGCCACCCCTGCGATGCTGCCTCCCGTTATTGCCGTTGCGGGCACATCCATGGATTCAGGAAAGACCACGTCTGCCGCTGCCCTTATACGGGGGCTGCGGGACGCCGGGCTTAGGGTTGGCGCGGCGAAACTGACCGGCACCGGCGCCGGCGGCGATTTGTGGCACATGGCCGATGCGGGCGCGGCGGCAACTCTTGATTTTACCGACGCTGGATTTGTTTCCACCTACAAGGTTTCTCCAGAAGCGCTGACCGGGATCATGAATTCTCTGCTCGCGGAGCTTCTGAAAATCGAGCCAGACGTCATTGTTTTGGAAGTTGCCGACGGATTGCTGCAGGCCGAAACCGCGACGCTGTTGCAGTCACCCGCGTTCAAGGCGGCGGTCGATGGCATCATCTTCGCCGCTGGTGAGGTTATGGCAGCAACGGCTGGTGTCGCATGGCTTCGCGAGAAAGGCCTGAACGTGCTGGGTGTCTCCGGTGTTCTGACCCGAGCACCCCTGTGCATTCAGGAAGCTGAATCGGTTTTGGACATTCCCGTTCTGACGATATCCGATTTGGTGGATGGCGCATTGGTCCCCCGTATCATCTCCCGCGAAGTGCCGGACCATGCAGCCTAGCTGGGCAACCCCTTTCCCGCGCCTTTTGTCCAAGGGCCGGTCGCGAACCCTTGTTTGGCTTGTGGCCAATGGATTTGCGCAAGGCGCTTGCGCCCTAGGTATCGCTTTTGCCATCCGTGCGGTGTTTGACCGGTTCATCGGGCCGGGGGTTTCACCATCGGTGGTGACGATGACCGCGCTGGCCGCCGCCTTCGTATGTCTTCACTTTGGCGCTGCGTGGCTGCGCATGGTTGAGCGCGTTGGCGCCGAACGGCTGGGCCAGAGTTTTGCCTATTCCATACGGGCGCGGCTGTTTGATCATATGAGCCGCCTTTCCTTGCGCGCCCATCGCTCCCGCCGCCACGGTGCGCTCTTTCTAAGATTTGTCGGCGACCTGACCGCCATTCGCCAGTGGGTCAGCCTTGGATTGGCAAGATTGCTTGTCGCGGGCGTTACCACCGGCGTTGTCGTGGTTGTGGTTCTGATATTCGATTGGCGTCTGGGCTTGATCGTGGTCGGCGCCATGGGGATTGGCGCGGCTATCTCCGGCTGGCGAGGGATCGCCCTTGAGCAATCGGTGCGGGATGTGCGCCGGCGCCGGAGTTTTCTTTCGTCAAACATCTCCGAGAAGATATCGCAAATGCCCGTGGTGGGCTCCAACGGGCAGGTAGCGATGGAACGCAAGCGCATGCTGAAGCAAGCCAGGCGTTTGATGGACGCCTCTATTGGGCGCGCCGCCATCATCGGTCAAATCCGCGGTATTGTAGCTCTCAGCACGGGCCTTTCGGCCGCCGCCATTTTGCTGTTTAGCACGATGTTGCAGTCGTCGGGTTCAATTACGCCTGGCGCCGTCGTTGCCGCTCTTGCAATCATCGGATTCTTGTCTCCGCAAATCCGTGACATAGGGCGGGTGTATGAGTATTGGCACGGCGCGAGGGTCTCGAAAGAAAAAATCGTGAGATACCTTTCCTCCGGCCCGACCATTCAATTCCGTAAAGACGCGCAAGAACTCGAGCGCGGCCCGTTTGCCATCTCATTTGAAAACGTAACGGTCCGGGGCGCGCTTGATGGCTTTAGCGCGAAAGTTGAGCCCAATAGTGTCGTCGCCATCACGGGCGGAAACGGGGCTGGAAAATCGACGCTTCTTTTCCTGTTGCAACGACTGATCGACCCGGATGAAGGCGCTATTCACTTCGGCACGCAGCGCATTTCCGATCTTGAACGGACTTCGCTCGCGCAAGCGGTTTCATGCGTGAGCGCCGATCTTCCCTTGCTGCGCGGGACGGTGGAAAGAAATTTGCGGTACCGGGATGCGACTGCGGATGAGCGTAGTATAGAGAAAATCTGCGATCTGTGCGGCGCCACCGAGGTTATCGAGAGTCTGCCTGATGGGATGAAAACCAAACTGACCGAGCAGGGAAACAACCTTTCCCTTGGTCAGCGGCACAGGCTCATGCTGGCCCGCGCCCTTGTGGGCTCGCCCAGGCTTTTGCTGCTCGACGAAGCGGAAGCAAATCTTGACCGCGCTACGCGGGATGCCTTCCGCCGCGCCATAAGCTCATTCCCCGGTACGGTGCTGATGGTCACCCATACGGACGACTGGCTTTCCTGCGCCGATCGAATTTGGCGCCTTGAGGCGGGACGCCTTGTCAGCGACCGGCCGAGTCCTCATTTGGCTGACAATGTCCTGCCCTATCAGCCGACGGGAGCGTCCTCGCCATGACCCTTGTCCCGCTATGGCCTTTGCAATACGGCGGCGGAGACGCTGTTTTGTTAATGCCATTCCAAGCATCTCGTTCTATAGATGTATCCTGAAATTCCGCGAGCCCGCTCCGATGCGAAAACCTTCCAACAAACTAAACTGGTAAGAGAATGAAAATGTCCCGAATACAAAAATCGCTCCTTCTGGGTGCCGGTGCATCGGTCCTCATCGGATCGCAAGCCCTCGCATATGAGTTCAGTATTGGGTTGTTGGACTTTGACCTCACGCTGCAAGCGGACGCGCAAGGCGCTTACTTTGATGACGGCGTGAGCAGCGAGAACACGGGCAGCAATTTCGATTGGACGGCCCGGCTGAATGTCGAGCACATCTTTGAGTCCGGTTGGACCGTTGGCGCGCGCGTAGAATATGACCAAGCGTTCGACGTTGAGTCCGACGAAGATGCCCGCGATCATGATGTAGAACTCGATGAGCTCTATGGCTACGTATCGGGCGTCTGGGGGCGGGTTGAAGTTGGGCTTCAGGACGGGCCAGCGGATACTTTATCTTTGCATGCGCCTACATTGGGGATCGGACAGATCCGCGGCGGCTTTGCCCGTTATGTCAGCGGCCCGGCCAGCCTTTCACCCTACGATACCAGGGATGAATTCAAAGTGATCTACCTGTCACCACCGATCAATGGGCTGCGGTTTGGTGTTTCCTACGGCCCGGAAATGGAAGTGGATGAGAACAACCCGGACCCGACTTTGCGCACAATCCAATCCGACCACATAGAAGCGGCCGTACAATATCAGCTTCCTCTTGAGCAAGGCGTGGCGCTTGCGTTCAGCGGCGCCTATGTTCATGCCACCTCCGATCCCATCACCATGCGCGAGGATATTTCTTCGTGGAGCGTGGGTTCGGAATTGCGGTGGCAGAACGTGCGCATTGGCGGCGCTTATGTTTCCCGCGGCGACAGCAATTCATTTGAAGGCCGGGATGAAACCGAAATCAATATCGGCGCCAGATGGCGCGCGAATGACCTCTCCATTGCCGCGTCGGCGGCGCGCATCGAAAGGTCCACGCTTGACCGCACCCTTGTCGGCGTCGGCGGCTCATACGACATAAATGAATATGTCACGGTGAGCGCGGATGTGGTGCATTTTTCCGATGATTATACCGCGCAGCCCACCGAGGAAGGCTATGCCGTCCTAGGTCAGATCCGGTTGAGGTTCTAACCGGTCACGAGGTTCAGCCCTAGCCGTCATAGGGCGCATTGTTGCGCTACGTCCGTGCCGCCGTTACTCTTCCCCTAGTTATAAGAAGCGTTCGCGCATCTGCCGCCGCTAGAAGAAGGGGAATGACATGAGAAATCTACTTATCGTGACAATGGGCGCGCTTGCCCTTGGCCTTTCGGGCTGCGGCGATGGTGGTGGCAGCAGTGACGGTGGCGGCAGTGGTGACGGCGTAAGCGGCAGCGAGCGCAATCGTTTCGTTCAAACTTGCCTGAATGAGACGAATATGGAGCAGCCCATTTGCGAATGCCTTGCCGATACGGCGCGGGATGAGCTCACGGCAGGCAGCTTTGAGATGCTTCTTGCGTCCATCGAAGGCGACGATGCCCGCGCGACGCAGCTCCGCTCCGAACTCACAATGGAAGAACTGACCGCATCGGGCATGTTCATGGTGAACACGCCGGGGCGCTGCGCGGCTCAGGCTGGCGGGTAAGAAGCGTTCCCCATATTCGTGTTAGTGGGATCGGGTTTCGCTGTGATTCTGTGATCCGCTGGCGAGCCGGACGGTTCGAAATCCGATGTGGTTGGTGCCGAGGCCCGTTTCCTGGGCCTGGCGCGCGGCAGGTCTGAAGCGCATGCAGTAATTCGGCGCGCAGAGGAATGAGCCCCCTTTGATGGTGCCGAACGCAGCATTACCCGGTGTATCGGTCCACTCCCACACATTGCCGATCATGTCATGGATACCGAAGGCGTTGGCATCGTAACAGCCGGCCGGCGCGGTCCCGTTGTGGCCATCATCAGTGGTGTTGAGCACGGGAAAAAGGCCCTGCCAGATATTGGCGGAGGCAACAGGGTTGCCGTTTTCGACGCGGTAAGGCGCGTTCCCCACCGTGCCATCCGCCCGTGCGGCATACTCCCATTCTTCCTCCGTGGGCAGACGGTCGCCTGCCCAAGCGGCGTAGGCCGCGGCGTCTTCATAGGCGATGTGCACGACCGGGTGGTCCATGCGGACGTCGATTGAGCTGCCGGGGCCTTCCGGCGCGCGCCAACTGGCGCCTTCGACCCAATGCCACCAGCTCAAGGGCTGCAATGGCTTCTGTGGGTCGGGCGCAATGAACACCGCAGAGCCCGGCGCGCCGCCTTGCGGGGGTTCACGCTCGGCAACGGTGACGTAGCCTGTCGCTTCCACAAATGCCGTAAACTGCCGGTTGGTGACTTCCGTCGCGCGCATGGCAAAGGGGCCCACGCGCGCCTGCCGCACCGGCCGTTCCTCAGGGTAGAACCCGTCGTCGCCCATAACGAAATCGCCGCCATCGAGATGAACATAAAAGGGCGCCCCGTTCCCAGCACAAGCCGTATAGCCCGCAAGCGGCGCTTTGGTGCCATGAAGGTAGGCGAAGATGCCGAAGGCGCCGGCGAACGCCACGGCCAACCCGGCGGCGACAGCAGTTCTAGTTTGGCCAATAGACATATTCATCTTCTTCATCCCAGGGCTCGGCCAATGTCTCGTCGATGCGAATTGGTGTCTCGGTCAGGGCGGGCCATTCTGGGTCCATTTGTTCGGCGTTGTGCGCATCGAGCCGCGCGCTGAGCGCGGCAACCATATCAGGCCGCTCGTCCGCCATGTTGATTTGTTCAGTCGGGTCTTCTGTCAAGTGAAAGAGCCAGACCCGGCCGCCCGCCGCGTCGCGCTGCAGTTTCCAACCCTCCGCCTGAATCACTTGATAGCCCCCGCCACGCCATACGAGTTGATCGTGAGGCGCGCCAAGCTCAGCTGATGAATCGCTAGTTACATATGGAAGCAAGGAAACGCCGTCGAGTATGCGGTCTTGCGGGGGCGCTGCGCCTGCCGCATCCGCCGCGGTCGTATAAAGATCAAAGTGATGGACCGGGTGATTGACGCGCGTTCCCGCGGCAATCGCCTCCGGCCAGCGCATAAAATAAGGCACATGGATGCCGCCTTCGAAAAAAGTGATCTTCCATCCGCGGTAGGGGTGGTTGATCTCGGGCAGGCCCACATAGCCCGCCCCGCCATTATCGGAGGTGAAAATCACCAGGGTATTGTCGTCAATTCTGTTTTCTTCGAGCGCCGCCAGAACTTCGCCAACCCCCCGGTCGAGCGCGCGGATCATGGCCGCATAAACACGCAAGCGGTGATCCTCGATGTGAGACAAAGCATCGTAATCCTCGCGCGTTGCCTGGAGCGGCGTATGCGGCGCCCAATGGGCGAGATACAAAAAGAAGGGCCGGTGCCGGTTCTGCTCGATTACACGCACTGCTTCTTCTGTGTAGTAATCGGTAATGTATCCGCGCGGCTCGAACGCCGCGCTACCGTTAAAGCTCGCGGCATAGAGCATGCTGGCCCAGAGAAACCGGTCGATGCGGTCAAAATCCTGCCGCGAGTTCACAACTCCCGGGCTTTCCACCGGCAGATAAAGCCCCGAATGCATAAGAAGGCTGTCTTCAAAGCCTTGTTCGTGGGGCATCATGCCGGGGTTGCGGCCAAGATGCCATTTGCCGATATGTGCGGTGTAGTAACCGGCGGTGTGTAACGTCTCAGCAAGAGTAACCTCGGAAGCAGGCATGCCCATCTCATCAAAGTCGCCCGCCGGGCGTTCGCCGAAATAGGTCCGTGTTGGGGGCTCGCCGGGCGCGGGCCTGATGACACGGGTTATGGTTTGCAACATACCCGGCGGGGTCGGCGTGAACTCAAACCCGAACCGTGTTGAATAACGCCCCGCCATGAGTGACGCACGCGAGGGCGCGCAGGTTCCGTTGGCAGCATATCCATTCATAAACGCCGCGCCTTCACGTGCGATGGCATCGATGTTCGGTGTCGGGACGGTTCCGCCCGCGACCCCGCCGCCGTTAAAGGTGATGTCGTTCCAGCCAAGATCGTCCGCCACGATCAGGATGATGTTGGGTGGTCCTTCCGTGCGCGGCGCTTCAAGCGCACCCAGGTGCGCGCCGCCCCAGGTGATGTCTTGGTGAGGGCCCACCGGCGTTCGCATCTCGGCGCGCATATGGACGAATTGCAGCAGCAAGGGCTCGCGGAACACCCAGGTGCCCGCCACGGCCAAGACCAAAATGCCTACGATCGCGCCCAGTCCTCTCATCCCCGCGCCTCCCGTCCAATGCGAAACTCCCAAGAAGGTACATGGAAATGCCGAATACGGGAACGATAAGGCGCTTTACGGCGGTTTGTGGGGCCCCCACCTCTTTGACATCGGTCAAAGGCAACCCCCTTGCAATGGTGAGTATAGGCGGTGCAACCGAATCGGCGCGCGGAGCCCTCGCGCGCGGGTTTGGTCCGGCTGGGCTGGGAGGACCAAATGGCTACCTATCGCACGTTGTTTTCCATTCGCCGCCTTTGGATCATTTTGATCGCAAGCATGGCGGTGATGTTCGGCACGCTGCTCTATTTCGGCGGCGAGATTTATCAGACCAAGCCTCCCATACCCAATGCGGTCGTCACCGAGGCTGGCGAAACCATACTCACAAACGAGGACATATTACGCGGCCAGGCGGTCTGGCGCGCCATGGGCGGTATGCAGCAAGGCAGCATCTGGGGTCACGGCAGCTACCTCGCACCGGACTGGAGCGCCGATTGGCTTCACAGGGAAGCGGTGGCGCTGCTTGACATCCGGTCCTATCAGCAAGAAGGCGTTGCCTTCGACGATGTAACCGATCCGCGGGATCAGGAATGGCTGCGTGCTTCGCTCGAAATTGAGATGCGGACCAATACCTACGAGCCTGAGTCCGGTGTCGTTACCATCAGCGCCGAGCGCGCCCAGGCGATCCGTCAAGTTGGTGCGCATTTCTCAGCTCTGTTCCGCGGCGAAGGGGAGGAGGCGCTCACCCTGCGCGAGGAATATGCCCTGCCGCTTCACTCGAGCCTGTCGGTGGACGATGCAGCGGCGCTGAACGACTTTTTCTTCTGGACGTCGTGGTCGGCGGCGACGGAACGTCCGGACCGCGATTTCACCTACACAAGCAACTGGCCCCATGAACCCTTGGTGGGAAACACGCCCACGGGGCCTGTATTTATTTGGACCTTCATTTCCGTCTTCCTGCTGATCGGCGGGATCGGTGCGCTCGTGTGGTTCTATGCCAAGGAGTTTGATCTTTGGCGTGCCGACAGCGAGCCTGACGGCGGCGTTGCCACAAGTGACTTCATGGATGGCGCCACCATCACGCCCTCCATGAAGGCGACGGCCAAGTTCTTCTGGATCGTGTGCGCGCTGTTCCTTGTGCAAGTGGGCTTGGGCATTTTGACCGCGCACTTTGCCGTTGAGGGTCAGGGACTCTATGGCATGCCGTTTTTCGACTGGCTTCCTTATGTGGTCAGCCGCACCTGGCATACGCAACTCGGCATCTTCTGGATCGCAACAGCGTGGTTGGCGACGGGGCTTTACGTGGCGCCGCTACTTACAGGCTATGAGCCGCCCTTCCAGAAGTTCCTGGTGAATTTTTTGTTTTATTCGCTGCTCGTCATTGTGGTCGGATCATTCGCGGGCGAATGGGCCTCGGTCCACGGCATGTTCGAGAATCTCACCGCGGCCTTCTGGTTCGGCCATCAGGGCTATGAATACATCGATCTTGGCCGCTTCTGGCAGATCTACCTCTTCATCGGTCTTCTGCTCTGGACGTTCCTGATGCTGCGCGCGCTTTGGCCCATGTTCAAGTCCAAGGACAAAGCCGGGTCGCTTGTTTTCCTGGTGGTGGTGTCGACGATCGCCATCGGGCTTTTGTTCGGTGCAGGCCTTATGTGGGGTGAGCGCACTCACATCTCGATGATGGAATACTGGCGCTGGTGGGTCGTGCACCTCTGGGTCGAAGGCGTGTTCGAGGTGTTTGCCACCGCCATCGTCGCGGCGCTTCTCGTCAAGATGGGCCTCGTGCGCGCATCGATCGCCACCATCTCAGTGCTTATCGCGACCATCATCTTCCTTGGCGCGGGCGTGCTTGGCACCTTCCACCACCTTTATTGGTCAGGCACGCCCATGTCGGTGCTGGCTTTGGGCGCTGTGTTTTCCGCCCTTGAGGTTGTCCCGCTCACCGTCGTGGGCTTTGAGGCCTACAACCGCTACCGCGTGGAAGGTCAGCAAAAATGGGAGGCGACATACCACTGGCCGTTCTTGTTCCTTGGTTCGGTACTTTTGTGGAACCTCGTGGGCGCGGGCATGCTCGGGTTCCTGATCAACCCGCCCTTGGCGCTTTATTACCTCCAAGGTCTCAACACGACGCCGACCCATGGCCACGCGGCGCTCTTCGGTGTCTACGGCATGTTGGGCCTGGGGCTCATGCTCTATTGCCTGCGCGGGCTCACGAACCCCGCGGTATGGAATACGAAGCTCTTGGGGATCGCCTTCTGGTGCCTCAATATCGGCCTTGCCATGATGGTGTTCATGTCGCTGCTGCCGCAGGGGCTGTGGCAAGGCTACGCGAGCTTCAGCGAGTACTACGCCTACGCGCGCACCGCGGAGTTCATGCACAGCCCGCTCATGGAAACCCTCGTCTGGGTGCGTGTGCCGGGAGACATCGTGTTCGCGGTCGGTATGCTGGCCTTTGTACTCTTTGTGTTCCGGGCGTTCGTGGATACGCGGCAAGCCCCAACCAAGGCCTCTTTGACCGATGTCAAAGCCCCGGCGGAGTAACTGCCGCTAGGGTAACATTATTACCAAATGCATCTTGGCGGCTCGTCTGGCCGCCGGGGGTCGAGCCTGAACAATCTATATCGTAAGGGAGCGGAACCATGCGGAATCGTTGCTTGAAGGTCGCAATTGCGGCCGTGGCTGTCGCGGCACTATCGGCGTGTGGTGACAGTGGAGGGGATCAGGAACGGCAACAAGCGGTGGCCACGCCGGAACGGCCGGCTCAAGAAGCGCCTGCTCCTACACCGGTAACGAGGTCTGCTCCCGCGCCCGTGGAAGTCACGGTGCCGGATGCAAGTCCAGAGCTTGCGGGCCGGCTTGTTTCGGCGGATGTTGGCGATGGCGAACGCATCGCGCGCCGCTGTCTTGGGTGCCACACAATGCAAGCAGGCCAGCCCAACCGCGTGGGCCCGAACCTTTGGGGCGTGGTGGGCCGCGACTTCGCCGCGGATTCGAGCTTTGCTTATTCGGATGCCATGCACAGCGCGGGACGCGCGTGGACCCTTGATGAGCTGGATGCTTATCTCGCCAATCCGCGCCAGGCGCTGCCCGGCACGCGCATGCTCGATCCGGGCATTCAGCGCGATGACGACCGGGCCGATGTGGTGGCGTTCCTTGCAAGCCTTGGGGATGCCCCGCAGTACTTTGTTGCAACTGCGGTAGCCGAAGCCGCACCCATGCCGGCGGATCATGGCGAGGGCCCTGAAACCTATACGCCTGCGCTTGAGACCATTCCCACCGAGCTTGAACGCCCCGCCGCCGACACGGTGCCGACACTGACCGATGCGGAATGGGATCAGGCGAACCGCATCTACTTCGAACGCTGCGCGGGCTGCCACGGCGTGTTGCGGCACGGGGCCACCGGTTCGGCGCTCACCACCGACATTACCCGAGAACGCGGGGTCGATGCGCTCGAGGCCTTTATCACCTATGGCTCGCCCGCCGGGATGCCCAATTGGGGAACGTCGGAAGAACTGACGCCGCAGGAAATCAGCCTGATGGCCCGGTACCTCATGAACGAACCTGCCGAGCCGCCGGAGTTCGGTCTCGAACAAATGCAGGAGACGTGGATCGTTCATGTGGCGCCGGAGGATCGGCCCACGCAGCAGATGAACAGCTACGACATCGACAACATCTTTGCGGTGACCTTGCGCGATGTGGGCCAGATCGCTCTCATCGACGGCGGAACGTATGAGATCATCTCCATTATCGAGACGGGCTATGCGGTTCACATTTCGCGCATGTCCGCATCGGGACGGTATCTCTTTACGATTGGCCGCGACGCGCGCGTCAACATGATCGACCTCTGGATGGAAGAGCCGCAGACAGTGGCCGAGATCAAGGTCGGGCTTGAGGCGCGCTCAGTGGAAACCTCGAAAATGGAAGGGTGGGAAGACCGCTATGCCATCGCCGGGTCCTACTGGCCGCCGCAATACGTGATCATGGACGGCGACACGCTTGAGCCGCTTCGCATCGTTTCCACCCGCGGGATGACTTACGATACCCAGGAGTTCCATCCCGAGCCGCGGGTGGCTTCGATCGTGGCGTCCCACTATGCGCCTGAGTTCATCGTGAACGTGAAAGAGACCGGGCATACGCTTCTGGTCAACTACGAGGACCTCGACAACCTTGAGGTAACGGACATCGCGACCGAGCGTTTCCTCCACGACGGCGGGTTTGATTCAACGGGCCGCTATTTCCTTGTGGCGGCGAACGCGCGGAACCGTCTTGCCATTATCGATACCGAGGAGGGCGAGCTTGTGGACGTGATCGACACGAGCGGCGACCGGCCTCACCCAGGGCGCGGGGCGAACTTCGTGCATCCCGAGTTTGGGCCGGTCTGGTCCACGAGCCACTTGGGCGATGCCAGCATCTCGCTGGTGGGAACCGACCCCGAGGGCCATCCGGATTACGCCTGGCGCGAGGTGGCGGTTCTTGAAGGCCAAGGGGGCGGGTCGCTCTTTATCAAGACGCACCCAAACTCGCGGAACCTTTATGTGGACACGCCGCTCAATCCCGATCCGGCCATTGCCTCATCGGTGGCGGTCTTCGATCTCGACAATCTCGATGCGGGCTATGAGGTTCTGCCCATTGGCGATTGGTCCGGCATCGAGGAGGGCCAGCGCCGTATTGTGCAGGGTGAGTTCAACCGCGAGGGGACGGAGATTTGGTTCTCGGTCTGGAACAGTCAGGCGCAAGAATCGGCCATCGTCATTGTGGACGATGCAACGCGCACCCTGCGCCATGTGATCCGCGACGAACGGATCGTGACGCCCACGGGCAAATTCAATGTCTACAACACAAGGCGTGATGTTTACTGATTTATACCGGACCCGGCGCGGTTGCTTAGCGCAGCCGCGCCAATAAGGGTGGCACTCACCACGCTATCGATAATCCGGGTTCGGATAATCGAAGCGGCAGCCCGCATCCCATTCGGAGCGCTGATTGCCGTGAGCGGGTATGCCGCCCGCATCCTTGATCATCCGTGCCAGGTGCATCAGGTTCCAGGTCATGAACGTGGTGTTGCGGTTGGTGAAGTCGTTTTCCGGCCCACCCGAGCCTTCGTCGAGATAAGAGGGTCCCGGGCCAGCCTCGCCCAGCCATGCGGCGTCGGCCTGGGGCGGAATGACGTAGCCGAGATGTTGCAGTGAATAGAGAACATTCATGGCGCAGTGCTTGGCACCATCTTCGTTGCCGGTGACAAGGCAGCCGCCCACGCGGCCGTAATAGGCGTATTGGCCTGCGTCATTCAGGATGTGCGAGTTGGCGTAAAGGCGCTCAATAATTTGCGTGCAAATGGAAGACTTTTCGCCGAGCCAGATCGGCGTGGTAATAACAAGAATGTCGGCTTTCTCAACTTTCTTGAAAATCCCAGGCCAGGCATCGCTCTTCCACCCGTGTTCCGTCATGTCCGGGTAGACACCTGCGGCAATATCAAAGTCGACCGGGCGCAGACTTTCCACGGCAATACCGTTCTTTTCCATAATTGCGCGGGCGATGCGGATGAGCCCCTCCGTGTGCGACAGTTCCGGCGACTTTTTGAGTGTGCAGTTGAGAAAGAGTGCGCTCAGATCGGAAAAATCCCATTTGCTTGTGGCACACATCTCTTCCTGTTGTTGATTGAGGACCATTTTCATTCCTTCGCATTAGGGGTTGGATGATGTCTTGGGGGGCTGGCGCGTCATCAGCGGCTTGGCGGAACTTTCGATTTCCTTCATTTCGGGGCAAGTGCCCCGCGACTTGATGATGTTCGCGTACCAGTTTGCCGCCGGCGCCGCGGTAACGCCATGGAGGAGGGCGCTGATCCAAACCGCGTTGACGGCGAGCGCTAGCACCGGTTCGGCGAGATCGTGCGCAACGCGATCTACAATCACCAAGGCGAAGAGGGCAGTGGCAAGCCCGCGCGGCCCAAACCAGCCCATGAAAAGCCGCGTTAGGTGAGAGGCATCGGTTCCCGCGAGCGCGAGCCACACCGCGAGAGGGCGTACCACCAGCAAGCTCACAAGAATAAGCCCAAACATGGCGGGCGTGAGATAAGCAAGTGCCGGCGGCACCAAGGCAAGGCCGATAAGCAAAAACGCGCTCCACGAAAGAAGCTGGCCTTCGCTTTCGGTGAAGTCATAAACGAATTTGCAGCGCCCTCTTACGAGGTATCCAAATGAAAGCCCGGCCGCGAAAGCGGAAATGAATCCGTTGCCGCCAACAAGGTCGGCCGCCAGGTACGCGGAGCCTGCCAGTGCCAGTGCACCCACGCCTTCATAAACATCGTCGGTCAGCTCATGCCGTTTTGCGAAAAGCAACACCGTGCCGCCTGCAAGGCCGAGAGGGATGCCCACCGCCGGGCCGAGAACCAGTTGCTTGGCGGCGAAGAGCAGCCAGTTCGTCTCACCACCACCCATTGCGCCCGCGGTAAGGCTCGCAAAGAGCAGGACCAGGGGAAGCGCGAGACCGTCATTGAGCCCGCTTTCAACCGTAAGCGCGCGCCGTACCCGGTCCGGCACGGCGGGATTGGCGATCACCGATTGGCCGAGCGCTGCATCGGTCGGCATCAGGATTGCGGCGATCAAGGCGACGGCAACTAAAGGCCAGCCGGGGAGGAAGGGCATGGCCGCGACGATCCCGATTGCCAACATAAGCGGCATGCCGAGGAAAAGCATACGGACCGGCCATACGTGCCGCTGGCGCAAGGCGCGCAAGTCGATCTGTGCGGCATCCAGGAACAGCAGAACCACCAGGGTCACTTCGGCCACGATGTGAAGAAGCGCTTCGGCGGATTCGATCGTGACCAGATTGAACGCTGCGGCGAGCGCGCCGAACCCTAAAAACGCCATGGGCGGTGTGACGATAGTGAGGGACAGCCGCCTTGCGACCATGGCGAAGGCAACGGCGAACATCGTAATGGCTAAATAGCCCATCGGGTCTTCCTTGAGGCGAGCCGGCAATGACGTTCGGATGCCGGGTATCCACCTAAAGATACAGGGGCCCTGCTTTGAAGTCTAAGGGTGCGTGGCCCGCGTGAGGACGCGCTCCCTAAGTGGGCAGCACCGCCGTTGCTTCGATCTCCACCTTGGCCCGGTCCTCGACAAGGGCGGAGACCTCAACGAGGGCCATGGCCGGGAAGTGTTTTCCGATGATGTCCCGGTAAGCCGCGCCCACCTCGCCCAAGGTGCCGAGATAGTCCTGTTTGTCGGTGACAAACCAGGTCAGCCGCACGAGATGCTCAGGTCCCGCGCCCGCTTCTTCAAGCAGTGTACGGATATTCTCAAGCGCTTGCCGAACTTGTCCCGCAAAGTCATCCGTTTCGAATTCTTGGTCAGAATTCCATCCAATTTGCCCTGCAAGAAAGATGACAGTGCCTTCGGCCACGATGCCGTTGGCATAACCGCTCGCGCGCTTCCAATGGCCTGGGTGAAGCTCTTTGTGCATGGCTCAGGCCCTTTCCTTGGCTTGCACGCGCAAGGCAAACCGCTGCAGCTTGCCGGTTTGCGTTTTGGGCAAGGCCTCAACGAATTTGACGACGCGCGGATACTTGTACGGCGCGATGGCCGCTTTGACGTGATCCTGAAGCTGTTTGACGCAATCCTCGCCGGCGGGCACGCCTTCGCGTAACACCACGTAGGCGGCCACGACGGACCCGCGGTCTTCATCCGGAAGACCGATCACCGCGCATTCCGCCACATCGTCATGAGAGAGCAGCGCGACCTCAACCTCGGGCCCGGCGATGTTGTAGCCCGCGGAAATGATCATATCATCGGCGCGCGCGACATAATGAAAGTGACTGTCCTCGTCCATGGTGAACGTATCGCCAGTGAGGTTCCAGCCATCCTTGACGTAGTCGTTCTGCCGGTCGTCCGCGAGATAGCGGCAACCGGTGGGCCCGCGCACGGCGAGCTTGCCCATCTCGCCTGCGGGCAAGGTCTGCATGTCATCGTCGACAACCCGCGCCTCGTAGCCCGTTACCGTGCGCCCGGTCGAGCCGGGCTGCGCATCATCGAGCCGGTTTGAGATGAATATGTGCAGAAGCTCCGTCGCCCCGATGCCGTCGAGAATGGGAATGCCGGTTGTTTCGGTCCAGGCTTCATAGGTCGGCGCGGGCAAGGTCTCGCCCGCGGAAACCGCAATGCGCAGGCTTGAAAGGTCGGCGCCCTCATCCGCCGCCACCATCATGGCCCGGTAGGCGGTGGGCGCGGTGAAGCAGATCGTGGCCTTGTAGGTTTCGATGATTTCGATGAGGTTCGCCGGGCTTGCGTTTTCCAAAAGCGTTGCCGTCGCTCCAAAGCGCAAGGGAAATACTGCCAGCCCGCCAAGCCCAAAGGTGAATGCCAGTGGCGGCGAACCCACAAAGACATCATCAGGCGTTACTTGCAGCACTTCTTGCGCGTAGCCATCGGCGATGATCAAGAGATCACGATGAAAATGCATGGTTGCTTTGGGCTCGCCCGTGGTGCCCGAGGTAAAGCCGAGCAGCGCCACGTCATCACGTCCGGTTTGCACCGCATCGAAGTGTACCGGTTTTTCAAGAGCGATCCGGTCGAGCTCGGCATCGTGATTGGAGGTGCCGTCAAAGCCAACGACGGTTTCGAGGAACTTGCTCGTTTTTGCGGCGGAGGTAAGCTCGTCCATCATGCGCGTATCGCATAGGGCGAACTTGATCTCCGCCTTGTCAATGATCTTTGAAAGCTCGCCCGCGCGCAGCATAGGCATGGTGTTGACCACCACTGCGCCCGCCTTGGTCGCCGCGAGCCAGCACGCCACCATGGCCGGATTGTTGCCCGAACGGATCATCACCCGATTGCCGGGCCTTACGCCATAATCCTCAGCCAGCGCGTGCGCCAGCCGATTGGTCCAGTCGGCAAGCTCCTTATAGGTGCGGCGGCGGCCATTACCGATCAGCGCGTCATGATCGCCAAAGCCCTTGGTGACCATGGCATCGGTCAACTCGACCGCGATGTTGATATGATCCGGGTACTGAAATTGTGGACCCAATAAAAATTCCGGCCAGTCTTCGGGTGCGGGCAGGTTGTCCCGCGCGAACGTGTCTTCATGGGCGCTTGGTCCGAGCATGGCGGCGTCTCCCCGGGGGTCAGTTTCCTTCAAACTTCGGTTTTTCCTTGGCGACAAAGGCGTGGTAGGCCCGCTCAAAATCGGCGGTCTGCATGCAGATGGCCTGGGCTTGGGCTTCTGCTTCAATGGCCTCGTTAAGCCCCATGGCCCATTCCTGATTGAGCTGGGTTTTGGTCATCATGTGCCCGAAGGAAGGCCCGGCGGCGATCGCACTTGCAAGCTTAAGGGTTTCGGCCTCAAGTTCACCCGCGGGCACGATGCGGTTGAAGTAGCCCCAGGCAAGGCCTTCTTCGGCACTAAATGATCTTCCCGTGTGCAAAAGCTCCGCCGCGCGGCCCTGGCCGATCAGGCGCGGCAGCATGGCGCACGCGCCCATGTCACAGCCCGCAAGGCCCACGCGATTGAACAGAAAGGCGGTCTTGGCTTCGGGCGTTGCGATGCGCATATCCGAGGCCATGGTGATGATGGCGCCCGCGCCCACGGCAACGCCGTCCACCGCGGCGATAATGGGTTGCGGCGCGCCGATCATCGCTTTGACCAGATCCCCGGTCATGCGGGTGAAAGCGAGCAGGTCCTTCATGGACATGGAAACCAACGGGCCGATGATGTCGTGCACATCGCCGCCTGAGCTGAAGTTGCCCCCATTGGATGCGAAGACCACGGCTTTGACGTCGTCCGCATAGACAAGATCGCGGAACATGTCGCGCAACTCCGCGTAGCTTTCAAACGTCAAAGGGTTTTTGCGCTCGGGCCGGTCGAGCTGCACCACCGCGACAGGGCCTTCCATGCGGTAAAGAAAATGCTTGGGCTTGAATGCGCTCATACTGGTCATTGTGTTTCTCTTTCTGCGGAACGTTGGATGCCTTCAAGAAGTTTGATGGAGTTTGCGACCTCGATTTCATTTAGCTGTTCGAGTCGGCGGTCGATCCATGATTCGTGATCGCGCGCCATTTGCACAAATGATGACCGGCCCGCTTCGGTCAGTTGAAGAAGGCTGGTACGGCGGTCACCCTTGCGGTGCTTGCGCTCAACAAAACCGTCTTCTGCCAGCCGGTCCACGATGCCGGTGACGTTTCCGTTCGAAACCATAAGCTCGCGGCTAAGCTCGCTCATGGTAAGGCCGTCACCGGCCCTATGGAGCGCGGCCAGCACGTCAAACCGCGGCAAGGTGAAGCCGTATTCCTCGCGCAAGAAGTTGCGCACACCGTTTTCGATGCCGCGCGAGGCGCGCAAGAGCCGCAGCCAAAGGCGCAATCTTTGTTTGGAAAGCGTGGGGCTCTCCATCTCAGACCTTCAAAATCTGCGCATCGGCGCGCTCGGCAAGGCGGTGCAACTGATCGCGGCCTGGGTAGTAAGGCTTGGGCCAGTTCGCCGCCTTGTCGCCCAGCGCCGCACCTGCGTGCAGCGTCCAGTAAGGATTGGAAAGGTGCGGCCGGGCAAGGCAGACAAGGTCGGCGCGCCCCGCCATCAGGATCGAGTTCACATGATCGGGCTTATAGATATTGCCGACCGCCATGGTTTTAAGGCCTGCCTCGTTGCGAATGCGGTCGGAAAAGGGCGTTTGGAACATGCGGCCGTAAACGGGGTCGGCGTGGGTCGAGGTTTGGCCGGCGGAGACGTCGATGATGTCAACGCCCGCATCGCTCAAGCGGCGCGCGATCTCCACCGCGTCTTCGGGCGTGATACCATCTTCACCGACCCAGTCATTTGCCGAGATGCGGACGGAAATGGGTTTTTCGTCCGGCCATACGGCGCGCACTGCATGAAACACCTCAAGCGGAAACCGCATGCGGTTCTCAAGGCTCCCGCCGTATTCATCCGTCCGCTTGTTGGTCAGCGGCGTGATGAATGCGGACATGAGGTAGCCGTGCGCGTAATGAAGCTCGAGAAGATCAAAGCCGCAACGCTCCGCCATAGCCGCCGAGGCGACGAACTGGCCGCGCACCTTCACCATGTCATCGAGGGTCATCTCGCGCGGGATTTGGTTACGCTCCGACCACGGCACTGGCGAGGGACCCATTATCTCCCAGTTTCCCGCATCAAGCGGCGCATCCATGTCCTCCCAGCCCAGTTGCGTCGAGCCTTTGGGGCCCGCATGGCCGAGCTGGATTGCCACCTTGGCGTCCGTTTCGCGATGAATAAAGTCCACAATGCGTGTCCACGCGGCTTCGTGCTCAGTCGTATAAAGCCCGGTGCAACCCGGCGTGATGCGGCCTTCGGGGCAGACGCAGGTCATCTCTGTGTAGACAAGCCCCGCGCCCCCCTTTGCGCGTTCAGCATAGTGCACGAAGTGCCAATCGGTGGGACAGCCCTCCTCGGCCCGGTATTGGGCCATGGGCGAGACCACGACGCGGTTCTTAAGCTCAAGCCCCCGCAGGCGAAAGGGCGCGAACATGGGCGCGTGCGCCTCGTCCGAAGGCGCGCCCGCTTGGGCAAGGAACCAGCGCTCCGCGCCCTCAAGCCAGGCCTTGTCGCGCAGGCGCAAGTTCTCATGGCTGATGCGCTGGGAACGGGTCAAAAGCGAGTAATTGAACTGAACCCGATCAAGATGGAGATAACGCTCCACGTCTTCGAACCATTCAAGCGAATTGCGCGCCGCCGATTGCAGCCGCAGAACCTCAAGGCGCCGCTCGTCTTCGTAACGCGCAAAAGCGGCCTCTAAAGTCGGCTCGCTCTCCAAAAAATCCGCCAGCGCGATCGCACTTTCCATGGCGAGCTTGGTACCGGATCCGATGGAAAAATGCGCGGTCGCCGCCGCATCGCCCATAAGCACAATGTTTCCGTGAGACCACTTTTCACAAAGGACACGCGGGAAGTTGAGCCACGCCGAGCCTCGCAAATGCGCGGCGTTGGACATGAGCGAGTGCCCGCCCAGATAGTCTTTAAAGATGTCTTCGCAGACGGCGATGCTTTCCGCCTGAGATATTTGGCCAAATCCAAAGGCGTTCCAGGTTTCCTCTTTGCATTCGACGATGAATGTCGCCGTCTTGGAATCAAACTGGTAGGCATGCGCCCAAATCCAGCCATGTTCGGTTTCTTCGAAAATGAAGGTGAAGGCATCGTCGAACTTTTGGTGGGTGCCAAGCCAGACGAATTTGCATTTCCGAATATCCGTATTCGGATTGAAAGCTTGGGCGTGCTCCGCGCGGGTCTTCGAGTTGATGCCATCCGCCGCCACGATGAGATCGAAGCTGCCGAACTCCGCAGTTGAATCGAACTCATGCTCAAAGCGCAGCTCGACACCAAGCTCCTTCGCTCTTGCCTGCAGGATGTCCAAAAGTTTTTGCCGGCCGATGCCGCAAAACCCGTGCCCGGTGGAAAGGGTGCGCGTGCCACGGTAATGAACGGCGATGTCGTCCCAATAGGCAAAGTGCTCGCGAATCGCCTCTGCGCTGACCGGATCGTTGAGGGCGAAATTGTCGAGGGTCTCGTCGGAAAGCACGACGCCCCAGCCGAACGTGTCGTCGGCCCGGTTGCGCTCGAAAATGATAACTTCATGGCCGGGCGCGCGAAGTTTTGCCGAAATGGCGAAGTAAAGACCGGCGGGGCCGCCGCCCAGGCAGGCGATTCGCATGAGGGGTCTCCCTTGCGGGATTCAGACACCCCTCAGTCTGGCTTGGCTGATAAATATTTCAAGCATAAAATAATTGGAACCCGCAGACCGCCCCACGCCAACAAAAAACTCCCGGATTTTTGCTATTTCTTCTGTGACGGCTAAACATTCCCCGCCCTTACATTTCTTTGACCGCCTCTCACATTTAGGTCATCTTAACCACAGACAACCGAGGGAGGCTTGGGTTTCCATGTCTGACAAACTGAGTAGAAATGCCACATTGGGCCTTGGGGCCATGGGCGCAGTAGCAGTCATAGCGGTGAGCGTATATTTCGTCGCAATGAACGGGCCGTCTGTAGACGGACAGTCGGCCGGCACCATCGCTCCCGTCGAGCGTTATCGGGACAGTCAAGTCTCGGAGGCGGACGTTTCGACTGGTGATCAGTCAGTTGCATTACTTATGCAAACGGACGCGTTTGAGTTGATGGTCAATGACCCGTCGTTCCGGGCGCTTGCCATGGATGCAAATTTTGCGGCTCTGGCGCAAAACCCGCAGGCACTCGCCGCGATGGCGCAAAACCCACAAGCGTTTACCGCGCTTGCCCAGAACCCGCAGGCCTTTGCGGCTCTGGCAAGCAATGCGGAAGCTTTTGCCGCCCAGGGTTGGGACGCGCAAGCGTTCACCGCCTTGGCGCAAAATCCGCAGGCTTTCGCGGCGCTCGCGCAGCATCCGCAGGCCTTCACGGCACTTGCACAGCACCCGCAAGCGTTCTCGGCAATGGCACAGCATCCGCAGGCTTTTGCGGCGCTGGCGTCATATCCGGCAGCGTTTGAAGTGCTGGCTATGCATCCGCAAGCGTTTGCTGCACTTGCCAATAACGCTCAAGCATTTACGGCGCTTGCTCAAAACCCGCAAGCGTTTACGGCTCTGCTTCAAGATGCCCAGGCATTTGAGGCGCAAGGCTGGGATGCACAGGCGTTTAGCGCTCTTGCAAGCAATGCCGAGGCGTTGAATGCGCTTGCCATGAATGCCCAGGCGTTTAATGCCCTCGCGGCCGACGCAGCAGCCATGAATGCCCTGGCAATGGATGCACAGGCGTTCAATGCACTTGCCTTGAATGCACAGGCGTTTTCGGCTCTGGCCCTTGACGCTCAGGCGTTCAGCGCCCTTGCGTCGAACGCACAAGCGTTTTCAGCGATGGCGCTAAATGCGCAGGGCTTTGCGGCACTGGGGCTAAATGCACAGGCTTTCAACGCACTCGCTTTGAACGCCCAAGCGTTTTCGGCTCTCGCTCTTGACGCCCAGGCGTTTAATGCACTCGCCCAAAACCCACAGGCTTTTGCGGCGATGGCACAGAACCCGCAGGCGTTTTCGGCGCTCGCCAACAACGCTCAAGCGCTGAGTGCCTTGGCAAGCAATGCGCAAGCCTTTACGGCGCTTGCACAAAATCCGGCCTTTATGGCTCTGGCTAACGATCCGGCCTTCGCCGCCATGGCGCAGGACCGGGGTTTTGCCAACGCCATTAGCGCGTACTAAGCAGCACAACACCCGGTGCTGGGGGGCTGCGACAGGCGCAAAGCCTGGAAGAGTAAAGCAGGTATCCGGGTCTTCCTTCTCTCGGCGTTCATGGTCGTCTCGGCCGGCGCCTGGGGGGAGGAAGGCCCGGCCTCTCCTGTTTCAGGGGGCTCGGAAAACGCGCCTCAACAAGATCAAGGATCCGAACCTGCACCGCCGGAAAACCGTGCGCGGGATCACGTGCCGCTGATCGATCTTGCGACGGTGGAGACCGAAAATCTCCGCCTTCTCTATTTTGAACCATCAGGAACGTATCTGACCCCTTACGTGGGCCGCGCGTTCGAGAACGCGCTTGAATTTCACCGCGACATTTTCGAGTGGGAGCCGTGGGAGCCCACCACGATGCTGCTCAAGGACTTTGGTGACTATGGCAATGCAGCCGCCAGGTCCTCGCCCAACAATGCGGTTTTGTTTGACGTCGCGCCTTTAAGCCTCACCTTCGAGACCTTTAGCCCGGGCGAACGGTTTTTCACCCTGGTCAATCACGAGCTGGCCCACGTCGCCACCATGGATGTGTGGAACAGCCGCGATGCGTTCTGGCGGCGCGCGTTCTTCGGCAAGCCCATGCCGGTGCAGGAACATCCTCTCTCCATCGTCTACAATTATCTGACGACGCCGCGGGTGACCGTTCCGCGTTGGCTTCTCGAAGGCAGCGCCGTCTTCATGGAAACCTGGATGGCGGGCGGTTATGGCCGCGCGCAAGGCGGCTATGATGAAATGGTGTTCCGCGCCATGGTGCGCGACGGCGCCTACTTCTATTCACCCCTGGGCCTTGAAGCCGAAGGCACGCAAGTGGACTTCCAGGTGGGGGTCAATAACTACCTTTATGGTACGCGGTTTTTCTCTTATCTCGCGCTTGCCTATTCGCCGGAGCAAGTCATCGAGTGGATGCAGCGCGACGAAGGCAGCGCCGCCTATTACTTGATTCACTTCCGCGATGTCTTCGGGCTTCCGATGAACGAGGCCTGGGATGATTGGATCTCGTGGGAACAACAGTTTCAGGCCGATAACCTTGCGGTGATCGCCGAATACCCGGTAACGGAAACCGAGCCTATCTCCAGGCGGGGGCTGGGGTCCATATCGCGGTCCTACGTGAACCCCTCGACCGGCGACATCATCGGGGCGTTCCGCTATCCGGGGGTGATCGCGCACGTGGGTGTATTGTCGCGCGAGACGGGCGAGATACGCCGGCTCACGAACATCAAGGGACCGATGCTCTATCGCGTGACCTCGCTTGCTTATGACCCCGATGGCAATACAGCTTGGTACACCACCGACAATTATGCCTATCGCGATCTCATTGAGATCGACGTGGAAACGGGCGAGCGCCAGATGCTTATCCGCGACGGGCGCATCGGCGATATCGTCTTTAACCGCCAGGACCGGGCGATATGGGGCCTGCGTCATCTCAATGGCTTTGTGACGTTGGTTCGCCTGCGCGCGCCCTATACAGGCTGGAACCAGGTTCACACCTTTGACTTTGGCATCAACGCTTTCGATCTCGACATATCGCCCGATGGGAGAATGCTGTCGGCGAGCATCGGCACGATCTTGGGTCATCAGTCGGTTCAGGTCTTCCGTATCGCGGACCTTGAGGCCGGGATCTATGATCCCATCCAGACTTTTGAGCTAAGGGGCTCGACCCCCGAAGGGTTCGTATTCTCCCCCGATGGGCGCTATCTTTACGGCAGTTCCTACTACACAGGGGTTTCGAACATCTTCCGCTTTGAGATTGCGAATGGCGCTATCGAAGCGGTAACGAACGCGGAGACCGGTTTCTTCCGCCCCATACCGCAAGAGGATGGCTCGCTTATCGTCTTTGAGTATGCGGGCGATGGCCTCCGCCCGGTTTTGATCCAGCCGCAGCCTACGGACGATCTTAATGCGGTGAACTTTTTGGGCTCGCAAGTGGCGCGGCAACACGCCGTGGTGCGGGGTTGGGCGGCGGGTTCGCCCAACCGCGTTGCCTTCGACGGGCGCGTTACCCAGCGTGGCCGGTACCGGCCACGCGACGAGATGGGCCTGGGGACCGCCTATCCTGTCATAGAGGGATACCGGGGCTACACCGCTTTCGGCTATCATGTGGTTTTGGAAGACCCGCTTCAGTTTCACCAACTGAGCGCGACGGTCTCCTTCTCGCCCGAAGCGGGGCTTGAGGATCAAAACTGGCACATCGACGTTGAGTACAGCGAGCTCTTTTGGTCGGTCCGGTTTCGCCACAACGATGCGGATTTTTACGATCTCTTTGGCCCGACGGAACGCTCAAGGGCCGGCACGGCAGTCAGTTTCAACTATAACCGCTCGCTCGTTTACGATCCGCCGCGCGAGCTTGTAATCGATTTCGATGCCTCCTACTGGACGGGTCTTGATACCCTGCCCGCGGCGCAGGCGGTGCAAACCCAGTTCGATACGCTCGCCTCGGCGGGTGTCACGCTTCATTACACGGACACGCAAAAATCGCTCGGCGCCGTGGATCACGAACGCGGATACGAATGGGATGCCGCCGCCGGGGTCGACTATGCTAACGACGAAGGCTTCCCCAGCCTGCGCGTGGGCTTTAACGGCGGCTTGCCGCTGCCCGTGGCGAATTCTTCGGCATGGATTTACACTGCCGCGGGCGCGGCAGGCGGCAGCGAGGACAGTCCCCTTTCGAGTTTTTACATGGGTTCCTTCGGGAACAATTACGTGGACGACCGCGAGGTCAAGCGCTACCGTCAATATGACAGCTTCCCCGGATTTGATATCAATGAGATTTCCGCCCGCCAGTTTGTCCGCGTGATGGGCGAGGTGAACTTGCCGCCGGTGCGCGTTCGCGAAGTGGGTGTGCCGGCGCTTTATCTCAGTTCCGTGCGGCCGGCGGCCTTCGCCGGTGTGCTCCATACCGCGCCCAACATGGGCCCGTCGCGCACCTTCGAGACCATCGGCGGCCAGCTCGACTTCAATTTCACAGTCGGCCACCGATTGCCAATGACGCTTTCGGTCGGTTACGCTCAAGGCTTCGAAGAAGGCGAGCGGCAAGGCGACGAAGTTCTGATCTCCTTGAAAATCATGTAATGGACGTCGAATTTCTTCAAAAGGCAGCCATGGCCGTTGTTCCGGTCCTGGCGCTTCTTCTTGTTTTTAACCAGTTGGATGTTTTTGATCTCATCACCACCAAGGTGATTGGGCTGCTCGTGCTGATCGGCTCAGGCATCGCCATTGTCACGCTGCAGATCAACACCGTCATACTTTATGTTTTCCCGATTAGCCTTGAAGGTGTGAGCCGCTATGTGGCGCCGCTCCTGGAAGAAGCCTTGAAAGCGATCCCGATCATCGTTCTTTTTCATCAAAACAGGCTGGGCTACAAACTTGACGCAGGGATAGCCGGCTTTGCGGTGGGTTCGGGCTTTGCGGTGGTCGAGAACATCTACTTTCTTCGTGAGTTTGCCGAGGCGAGCATGGCGACATGGCTTGTGCGCGGTTTCGGCACCGCTCTCATGCATGGCGGGGCCACCGCCGTGTTCGCTCTTGTCGCCCACTCCATGACCGGGCGGCAGGCCGAAGGCGCATCGTCAAACTATGTCTTTGAGCTTGCCTATTTCGCGCCGGGATTTCTGGCCGCGGCGCTGATCCATGCAGCCTTCAATTGGTTGGGCAATCACCCCTTGGGCGTCATGCTTTTGACACTGCTGCTGGTACCGCTGATGCTTTTCCTGTCGTTCTGGCGCGATGAAAAGGCGATCCGAAGCTGGCTCAAGAAGGACGCCGAGGCGCACCG
>JANQLJ010000080.1 GCA_028280665.1 Alphaproteobacteria bacterium | reverse complement strand
CAACTGGGGGGGCTTGCGCGGGGCCATGACCATCGCGCTGGCGCTGGCGATTTCGGAAAACACCGCCGTGCCGCAAACCATCCGCGATTTTATCTTCGTGATGGCGGTGGGCTACGTCTTCATGACCTTGATGATCCAGGCGCCCACTTTGCGTCCGCTCATACGCCTTTTGGGGCTCGACCAGTTGAACGCGCGCGAACAGTTGGTGCGCGACCGGGTGCTCGGGTTTTCGCGCCGGCGCATCCGCGGCCGGGTGGCTCAAATCGCGCAAGACATGGGACTTGCGTCCGCCTTTGCCGCGACCTACGCCGCCAAGGCCGAAGCCGACGAGGCGGCGCACGGCCGCAAGCTCGACTTTAAGGAAGGTACCCAGGCGGGGCTCCTCACCCTCGCCAACCGGGAAGGGGAGCTTTATCTCGAATACTTCCAGCGCGGGCTGTTGGACCGGCGCATCGCCGACATGCTGCGCGCCGAAAGCGGGCGCATGCTCGACCGCACCAAGACGCGCGGCGCGGCGGGCTATATCAGCGCGAGCTTGAGACCTTACGGGGTTAGCCAACGCTTCCGCCAGGCGCTTTGGCTGCACCGGCGTTTTCATTTTTCAGGGCCTTTGGGCCAGACCATTGCGGACCGGTTTGAAACCCTGCTCGTAATCAGCTTTGCCTTGAAGGACTTGCGCGCCTTCAATCGCGAGTCGGTCAGCCCGCTGCTGGGCGAGGAAATTGCCGAACCCCTCGACCGCATCCTCACGGACCGGGAATCGGCAACCCAAAGCGCGCTCGAGGCGCTGGAGCTGCAATACCCCGCTTATGCCGACAGTTTGCGCGCGCGCTATCTCGAACGTATGGCGCTCGGCTTTGAAGATGCGGAATATCGCGCGCAGCTCGAACAGTCGATGATTTCGGCGGAGGTCTATGACGCGCTCGAGGTCGACCGCCGCAGGCGCCAGCGCGCCCTCGACAAGCGTCCGCAGCTCGATCTCGGCCTCAGGCTGCAGCGCATGATCCGCAAAGTGGATCTCTTCCGTGAGCTGAGCGATGACGGCACCCGCGCCCTGGTGCGCCAGCTTTACCCCGAGCTTGCGGTTCCCGGCGAACGCATCATTCAGTTCGGTGAGCGGGGCGACTGCATGTACTTTATTGCCTCGGGCGAGGTCGAGGTCCAACTGCCCAACGTGCAGATCGATCTCAAGGCGGGGGATGTGTTTGGCGAGATTGCGCTGCTCACGAAAGAGCCGCGCAATGCGGACGTGACCGCAAAAGGTTATGTGACATTGCTCGTCTTGCGCCGGCGCGATTTCAGACGGCTCGCGCGCTCGATGCCCGATTTGCGCAAACACATTGAAGAGATCGCCAAAGAACGGCTCAGCGAAAACGCAACGCCGGGCATGTAGCGGCGCTTAGCCCCCGAACCATTCGCGCCACAGCTCGTCCACGCATTGGCGGGCCGTCGGCTCTTCGGAAAAGGCGCGGCTCAGTTCTTCCCAGGTGCTGTCTTGTTCCTTGGCAAGCATGCCGCACGGATCGCCCGTCCCGTAATAGAAGGTGAGCGCGCCATAGGCGGCGGCAACGAGGATAACGAGGACGATGGCTAATCTAATCATGACTACCGCGGCACCGGATCCCAGTGGTCGCTTTCATTGATGAAGATCTCGCGGTCGGACGCTGAATCCGCGTCGGTGTTTTCGCCGCCGCAGGCATTGTAGCCGTCGCGCCAGCCAATCTCATAAACCGGCTCGCGCGCGGCAAGCTCGCGGTCTCGCGTGACCGTGTCGTCAAACCCCGCAACGCGCGAGTGCCCGGTCTGACAGCCGTCGCTGTAGCCTTGCGAATAGTTAGGATCGTTCAGAGTTTCAGGGTCGCGCGCCGTCTCGCAAGCGGCGAGAAGGCTCAGCCCCCCGGCAAGGACGAGCGCCTGCATCACTGGTTTCATTTTTTGATTTTCCCTCCGTCCACGCATACCCAACGCCTCAGCTTAACAGACCTGTGCGCCCTCGTCTTGGGGGCCGTGGGCTCCAAACGGAGATTTGACGCCCTGCCGTGACATAAATCCCCTCGTTTATCGGGGGTATTCGCCCACGCAGGTCAGTCGCCGCGCCTGGGGGCAATTGTGGCCCTGAGCCAGCCCAGAAGCGAATTGCCCTTGAGCATCAGGCGGTGGAGGCTTTCCATATCCGCCTCAAGCTCTGCGGGGTCGGCAAAGTAATCCATGCGCGTGCGGCGCGGGGCGGCGGGGTCAAGTTCCTTGACCACAACCGCCGGGTTGCCCGCGGCGATTGCGTTCGCAGGGACATCGTGCACCACGACAGCGCCGGCGCCGATGATCGAGTTCTCACCGATGGTCACGCCCTTGCAGATGATGGCGCTGTCGCCGACCCACACGTTCTTGCCAAGCTCGACGGGCGCGGTCTTGCCCGCCTCCTTGGTGCGGTCGTAAGTGCCGTGCCAATCGGAATCGGTAATGTAGACATTGCTGGCCAGCATGGTGCCGTCGCCGATCTTCACGTGGCGGGATGAGGAAATGCGCACCCCCGGCGTGATCAAAACGCAATCGCCAATCTCGATACGGCCATGGCTGTCCCACCATTGCCACGAGGTGAGCCAGATGTTCTGGGTGCGGGTCGCGGCCATGTGAACATTGTCGCCGGCGCTGATGCCGCGCCCGTGCACGTGAATATCCTGGGGCCGGGCGATGTGACCCCCGTCACCGAAATTTTCGAATTGAGGTAAAAGAAAATACCGCGTCCGCCAGGCCTCGGCCTTCTTTGCCAAACGTCGCAGCCAATTTGGGCGATGATCCCGGCGCATGGGCGCTTCCCGCGATTTGCTTAAAATTTGCTTCTTTACACCTCGTTAAAGCGCATTTCCTAAGGTAGCAAGTGTGGAGAGTGCGACGTCCCGCGAAATCAAGCGCTGCGTCTTGCACCTCCCGGAAAGGGCAAACCGTTCGAAAGGATGGGGCGCAAAACCACCGGCCCTCATCTCGGGGATCGAGACGGGCAGCGGGGTTGCCGAAGGGAAGCGAACGGTCCACGTCAAATCCCCTCGGTTGTCAGTATGCGGATGGTCCGCTGCGTAACAACTGTGTCTTGGAGGGCGGGAATCGATGTCTGTACCAATGCGAGTGCTGGTCTTTGCATCGCAAAAAGGTGGCTCAGGGAAAACAACCCTGTCGGGGCACCTTGCGGTCGAGGCGGAAAGGGCTGGGGATGGTCCGGTCGCCTTGATTGATACGGACCCGCAAGGGTCTTTGTCCAAATGGTGGAACGTGCGCGAGGCCGAAACGCCGACGTTCATGCAATGTACGTTTCCGAATTTGCTTCACGATATTGAACGGGCGCGGTCCGAAGGCTACCGGCTGATCGTCATCGATACGCCGCCGGCGGTCACGCGCGCCATCTCGGAGGTCGTGGCGATGGCCGACCTGGTGGTGCTGCCCACGCGGCCGAGCCCGCACGATCTGCGCGCGGTCGGCGCGACAGTGGATATTGTCGAAAGCCGTCACAAGCCCATGGTGTTCGTGGTCAATTCCGCCGTGCCAAAGGCGCGCATCACCCACGAAGCGGCGGTGGCGCTGTCGCAGCACGGAACCGTCTCGCCGGTTGTTGTCCACCACCGCACGGACTTTGCCGCCAGCATGATCGACGGCCGCACCGTCATGGAGGTCAAGGAAAACTGCAAGTCCGCGCGGGAAGTGGCCGCCCTTTGGGAATACATCAAGGAACGGCTTGCCCGCGTTTGCGACGAAGGGTCGGACTACGACCCCAATCTCGGTGTTGCACTGCCCCGCGTGAATGCGCTCGGGAAGGCCGCGCCGGCCTTTGGCCGCCGCGTCACGGTGTAATGGAGGCGGGTAATGGAACGTGTTTTAGATAACGAGGAAGAAGCAGTGGAAGCTACGGGTGGAGACTCGTCGGCGCAATTCGCATCGCTTACCGCGGGCCTGATGGCGCGCAAGGGTGAGGCCATGCCGGCGCCGGCGCATTTGGATGGCGTTTCGATCCACAGCCACGGCGTTGTGGCGCAACCCATGACCGCTGCCGACCAGCAATTGGCTCTGCCTGCTCAGCAACCGCTGTTCCCGGCGGGTCTGCCTTCGGCGATGCATACAAGCGCCGCGCCGCCGCTGACGCTTCCCCAGGCGAGTGAGTTTGATTCAGGGGATGCGGAGTTGCGCCGCCGTGCACGGCGTCACGCCACCGAGGCCAATGGCGATTGTTGCGATCTGCCGCTGCCGCGGGCGGTGGTCGAAACCCTGCCCGAGGGGCCTTATTCCAAGGTCACGTCGCGGCTCGACCCCGAACGGGTGCGCAAGCTCAAGATCCTTGCCGCGCGCATGAGCACGACCAATCAAAAGGTCATGCTCGCGGCGCTCGACTATTACCTCGATTTCGCAACCGAAGTTCTCGCCAAAGAGTGCCCGTGCATCGCGCGCTCGATTGCGGGGGAAGACTAGTCGGGGACGCCCTTTGTCCCTTTGATCGTCTCTTCGATTATCCCTTTGATTTGCCCCTTTGGTCCGGCTTGATGGCCGGGCCAAAGCGTGGCAAGTCTTTGCTCCGGACCTAACCCGCCGGGGCCCCCTCATGCCCCCCAACCGGCCGGCCGACGGCCCCTTCTGCCGGATGTTCTTGGCCCGGCGCACAGGGAAGCGCGCATCCATGATCTCACAAGCGGTTCTGACCTGCTTTGCGCTTGCCCTGTTCGCGCCGTTCATCCATCAGCTCATGAGATCCCATAGCGGATGGGTGCTGGCGATTTTTCCCGCCAGCCTTTTCGTTCATTTCCTGGGCTATGTGCCGGGCGTCGCCGCGGGCGAGACCTATCGCGAGGCAATGCCCTGGGTGGAAACCTGGGGCGTTTATCTCTCGTTCTACGTGGATGGGCTCAGCCTTGTGTTCGCGCTGCTCATCACTGGTATCGGCGCGCTGATCATTTTCTATACGGGCGGATACCTGGCCGGCCATCCGCACCAGGGGCGCTTCTACGGGTTCATGCTGGCCTTCATGGGCTCCATGTTGGGGCTCGTTCTTGCGGACAATCTGATCGCGCTCTTTGTGTTTTGGGAGCTGACGTCCGTCACGTCGTTCCTGCTTATCGGGTTCGATCACCAGCGGGAACGCGCGCGCCGCGCGGCGATCCAGGCGCTGTTTGTGACCGCGGGCGGCGGCCTTGCCATGCTTGCGGGCTTTGTGATGCTGGGCGCGGCGACCGGCACCATGGAGATGTCAGAAATTCTCGCCGGCGGCTCGCTCAGCGCCCATCGTCTTTACATGCCGATCCTGTTGCTGGTGCTTGCGGGCGCTTTTACCAAGTCCGCGCAAGTCCCGTTTCACTTCTGGCTCCCCAACGCCATGGAGGCGCCCACGCCGGTGAGCGCCTATCTCCACTCGGCGACCATGGTGAAGGCGGGGGTCTATTTGCTCGCGCGCATGAGCCCCGCGCTCGGCGGCACCGACCTTTGGGCGACCATCTTGCCCATCTTTGGCGGTGCGACGCTGATTTATGGAACTCTGCTGGGGCTCCGGCAAACCGACCTCAAACTGATGCTTGCCTACACAACAGTGGCAAGCCTTGGGCTTTTGGTGATGCTCTTGGGGTTGGGATCGGAATATGCGCTGCTGGCGGCGGCGCTTTATTTGATCGCGCATTCATTTTTTAAAGGCGCGCTGTTTCTGGTGGCGGGCTGCGTTGATCACCAGACCGGCACACGCGAGACCGTGCGGCTCGGGGGCCTTATGCGCGCCATGCCCATTACCGCGTTTGCGGCGTTGCTCGCGGGCCTTTCCATGATGGGGATACCGTTTTTCTTTGGCTTCCTTGCCAAGGAAGTGATCTACGAAGCAACGGCGTATGCGGACAATATGTGGCTCCTCACCACCGTTGCGGTCGTGGGCAACGGCCTCATGTTCACCATCGCCGCGCTCGTCGCCTGGGGGCCGTTCTTCGGAAGACGCATGGAGACTCCGAAGGCACCTCGCGAAGGCTCGCTTTATCTCTGGCTTGGCCCGTTGGCTCTCGCGGTCTTGGGGCTCGCCTTCGGCGCCTACCCGCACATTCCCCAAGACCTGTTTGTCACCCCCGTGGCAAGCGCCATCGCCGGTTACGAGGTTCACCACGCCACGTTCCCCACTATCCCGAAAATGGGCTTGCCGCTGATCCTCAGCGGAGTGACCGTGGCGTTTGGATTGTTTATCTTTCTGATCGCTGGGTGGGTACGTGCCTTCCTAAATGCCGCGGGCCAGCGCATGTGGGGGCCGGACCGGGGCTCTGATCAATTCCTTGCCGCGCTTGATTTCTTGTCGCGCACGCTGGTGGGCCTTTTGCAGACCGGCCGCTTGCGGCTCTACATCACGGTGACGCTGGTGGTTCTCGCCATCACCCTAGGTGTGCCGATCATCGCTTACGGTCTTTTCCCCAGCGAGATCAGCGTGCCCCAAGCGCCGTTCCATGTTTATGGCGTGCTGCTGCTCACGGTGGTGGGCGCGCTGGCGCTGATGTTCGCGCGTTCGCGGCTGCAGGCGATCCTTTCCATGGGTGTCACCGGCATTTCCGTGGCGCTGCTTTTTTTGCTCTTTGGCGCGCCGGACCTTGCCTATACCCAGTTCATGGTGGAGACCTTGTCGGTGGTCATTATCGCGCTGGTGCTGTTGCGCCTGCCGGTGGACACTTATGACAGCCGCCACATTCTTCCCTCGCTCAGGGACGCGGCGATCGCGGGCGCGGTGGGCGTTTTCTTCACGGTGCTCTTGATCGCCGTCACCGCGCGCCCGATGGACCTGACGCTTACGGATTATTTCGCGGCTCATGCCTATGTGAGCGCCCACGGGCGTAACATCGTCAACGTGATCCTTGTGGACTTCCGCGCGCTCGATACCTTGGGCGAGATTGTCGTGGTGATGGTGGCGGGGCTCGCGGCCCTGGCGCTGATCAAGATACGCCGCGGCAAGCTGGTGCCGCCGGGGAATGGCGCCTCGCCGGATGACGAGAGGGGCGCCTCATGAGCTCGCTGATCCTGCGCACCGCTGTTCCTTTGCTCGTAAGCCTGATGGTGGTCTTTTCCATCTTCGTGCTTTTTCGCGGCCACAACCTGCCGGGGGGCGGCTTTGTCGGCGGGTTGATCGCTGCCTCGGGTCTTGCGGTTTACATGATCGCGTCGGGCCCCGCGGCGGTGCGCCGGGCGCTGATCATCCACCCCATCGGGGTCGCGGGGATCGGCATTCTGGCCGCCGCGCTCAGCGGCGTGCTCGCGCTCTTTGTGGGTGGGCCTTACCTCACGGGGCTTTGGTGGCTGCCTGACAACATCGACATCAAGATCGTCGCGACGCCGGTCATTTTCGACATCGGCGTTTACTTGACGGTGGTGGGCTCGGTGGCGGCCATCGCGCTGGAGCTGGAGGAGTGGCGCTGATGGAACCGCTCTTCGCTATCGTTATCGGGATCATGTTTGCGATCACCGTCTTCTTATTCTTGAGCCGGTCGTTCGTGCGCATCGTGCTCGGCATTTTCATGCTGTCGAACGCAACCCACCTTCTAATTTTCACCGCGGGCCGGCTTACCTTCGAATCGCCGCCGCTGATCCCTTACGACCAATCCGTTCCCATCGAGGCGATTGCGAACCCGCTGCCCCAGGCGCTGATCCTTACGGCGATCGTGATCAGTTTCGCGCTCTTTGCCTTTGTGCTGATCCTCACCTATCGCGCCTATCAAGAGCTTGGCACCGTCGATGTCGATGAAATGAACGCGTCCGAGCCCCGCGCGGCGGCGAGCGAGGAGGCGGCCGAATGAACGGCGCCGCCCTCAGCGATTGGCTTGTGGTCGCGCCGCTTGTGCTGGGGCTGGTGGGGTCGGGCCTTTGCGCCGTCTTCTGGTGGCGGCCGCTCGCGCAGACCATCATTGGATTTGCGACGACCATCGCCATGACTGTGACGGCGGCGATGCTGTTCGCGCGGGTGCTTGCGGGCGGGCCCCAAGTGATGGCCATGGGCAATTGGCCCGCGCCCTTCGGGATCGTTTTTGCCGCCGACACGCTAGGCGCGGGAATGGCGCTCCTCACCGCGCTTGTCGGTGTGCTCACGCTTATCTACAGCATGGGCGATCAAAGCGAGGATTTCCGGCGCGCGGGGTACACGCCGCTGTTGCTGGCCATGCTCGCGGGCGTCACGGGTGCGTTCCTGACCGGCGATATTTTCAACCTTTATGTCTGGTTCGAGGTCCTGCTGATCGGGTCGTTCGGGCTTTTGGTGCTTGGCGGGCGCAAGGATCAGCTTGAAGGCGCGCTTAAGTACGCAGTGCTCAATCTTCTTGCGACAACGATTTTCCTGATCGCCACGGGCCTGCTTTACGGGCTCGTCGGTACACTGAACATGGCGGACATTGCGGTCAAAGTGGCGGCGGTGGAAAACCGCGGGCTCGTGAACGCCATTGCCGCGCTTTACCTCATGGCCTTCGGCATGAAAGCGGCGGCGTTCCCGCTTTTCTTTTGGCTGCCCGCGTCCTACCACACGCCCCAGCCGGGGGTTTCAGCGATCTTCGGCGGGCTCCTCACAAAGGTCGGCGTCTATGCACTCATCCGCACCTTCACGCTGATCTTTCCGCTCGACGGGGGCATCTTTAACGACCTTTTCATGTGGATCGCCGCGGCGACCATTCTTTTCGGCGGCATGGGGGCGCTGGTGCAGACCGACTTGCGCCGGCTCGTTGCATTCACCGTGGTGGGCGGCATTGGCTATATGCTGGTGGGTCTGGCACTCACCACCCACGCGGCGCTTTCGGGTGGGCTCTTTTACATGCTGCACTCGGTGCTGATTTCCACCGGCCTTTTCATGGCCGTCGGCGTTGCGGGCCGCATTGGCGGGGCGTTTGACACAAGCGTGCTTGCGGGGATTTACCGGGCGACGCCCGCCTTTGCCGCGATCTTTTTGCTTGGCGCGTTCGTGGTCTCGGGCATTCCCCCGCTTTCCGGCTTCTGGCCCAAGGTGGTGCTGGTCCAGGCGAGCATCGCCGCGGGCCAGCCGTGGCTTGCCGCCGCCGTGCTCACGGGCGGGTTCTTGACCTTGCTTGCGGTGTCGAAAGCCTTCGCGCTTGCCTTCTGGCGCGACAGCGAGGCGCCGCTGCCCGTTCCCGAAACATCGCCCCGCGCCTTTGCGTCGCTTATGGGGCCGACCGCGGTTATCATCGTCATGGCGGCGATGCTGGGCATGTTCGCCGAGCCCGCGGCGCGCATTGCCAGCGCGGCGGCGGAAGAACTCTTAAGGCCCGCGGCCTATGTCGCGGCGGTATTGGGAGACGGCGCATGACCTTGTTCGCGCTCAATGTTGTCCTGGCGCTGGTGTGGGCGGCGATCACCAACACCTTCACACCGCTTAATGTGTTCGCCGGGTTCCTGGTGGGCAGCATCGCGCTCGGGCTGCTGCGCCACGAGTTTCACTCCAAATACTTCAGCCGCGCGCACCTGACGGTCGCGCTGGCATTATTGTTTCTGTACGAATTGGTTTTATCTGCTTTACGGGTGGCGCGGGATGTGCTGCGGCCCGGGTTCAATTTTCAGCCGGGCATTATCGCCTATCCGCTCACCACCGATGACGATGTGCAAATCACGCTGCTTGCCAACCTCATCACGCTGACGCCGGGGACCTTGAGCGTCGATGTCTCATCGGATAAGTCCACGCTCTATATTCACGCCATGTTCGCGCACGACCCTGAGGGCCTCAAGCGCGACATCCACGACGGGTTCGAGCGGCAAATCAAGGAGACGCTGGGCTGATGGATTTGTTTGCGCAAATTGGCGAGGCCTTCGCCAGCGATCTTGTGGGCACTTCGGCGCAGATTGCCTTTGTCATGCTGGTGATCGCGTTCTTTCTCACGGTTGTACGGCTTGTGCGCGGGCCCACCACCGCCGACCGGGTGCTCTCCCTCGACCTTCTGTTCACGCTGGGGATGACGTTCATCGCGGTTTTTGTGTTGGCGACGGGACGGGATGTTTTTATCGACATCGCCATTGCGCTCGGGCTCGTCGGGTTCCTCGCCACCGTTGCCTATGCGCGCTTTGTTTATCAGCGTTGGCACACAAGGGAGTTTGCGGGCGATGATTGAGATAATCGTATCCGCTCTTCTGCTCACCGGCGCAGGCTTCTGCCTGATCGCGGCCATCGGCGTGGTGCGCTTTCCCGATCTCTACGTCCGCATGCACGCGGCCACCAAGGCGGGGACTTTGGGCGCGGGCCTTGCCTTTCTGGCGATCGCCGTTGGGTCGGGTGAGCTTGGCACCGTCATCCGCGCCATGGCGGCGGTTCTGTTCCTGCTGCTGACCGCGCCCATCGCGGCGCACCTGCTCGCCCGGGCGGCCAATGCGGCGGGGGTCAAGATGTGGGACCACAGCGGGCCCGACGACCTCAAGGACCGCTATGATTTCGCCCGCGAGACCCTGGCGGGGACCTACCGCAAGGACGATGACGAGGGTTGAGCGCAGCTCTTACGCAAATTACGAATTTGCGGAAGAGCTGCGCTGAACCCTCGTCATCGTCCTTGCG
>JANQLJ010000047.1 GCA_028280665.1 Alphaproteobacteria bacterium | reverse complement strand
TCAGCGATTACCGCAAGCCGCCCCTTGCGCTTTTACGCCTATGCCTGGGGGGAGGCGAGCGCGCTGCCGGGCGGCACCCAAAGCGAGGTTCTGGACGCGATCAAGGCCTGGGGTTTTCCCGTGAATGAGCATTTGCACGTTTGTCAGGGGCCGGACGATATTGAAAAGATTTATGTGGATTTGCTCGAAGCGCGGCCAAGCCTTGGGTACGATATTGACGGCGTCGTTTACAAGGTGAACCGGCTTGATTGGCAGGACCGGTTGGGGTTCGTCAGCCGCGCGCCGCGCTGGGCGGTAGCGCGCAAGTTTCCGGCGGAACAAGCACAGACGGTGCTCGAGGGCATCGACATTCAGGTGGGGCGCACCGGCGCGCTGACGCCGGTGGCGAAGCTCAAGCCTATCACCGTTGGGGGCGTGGTGGTCTCGAACGCCACGCTCCACAACGAAGATGAGATCAAACGTAAAGACGTGCGCATTGGCGACACGGTGATTGTCCAGCGCGCGGGCGATGTGATCCCCCAGGTGGTGAGTGTGGTCGCTGAGAAGCGGCCCAAGGGCGCGAAGGCCTTCAAGTTTCCGGCCAAGTGCCCGGTCTGCGGCAGCCACGCGGTGCGGGAGGTGCACCCTGAAACCGGTCGCGAGGATGTGGTGCGGCGCTGCACCGGCGGGCTTATCTGCCCCGCCCAGGGGGTCGAGCGGCTCAAGCATTTCGTTTCGCGCAATGCGCTTGATATTGAGGGGCTTGGCGCAAAACAGATCGAGCTTTTCTGGGAGAAAGGCGTGATCCGGGGCCCCGTGGACATTTTCCATCTGGCCGGCCGCATCAAGGGTGAGAAGCTGCCGCCCCTTGAAGAGTGGGATGGCTTCGGCGCGGTTTCGGCGAAGAACCTGCTCGACGCCATTGATGAGCGCCGCACCATCGGGTTCGCGCGCCTTCTTTATGGCCTCGGCATCCGCCATGTGGGGCAGACCACGGCGCGGCTGCTTGCGCGCACTTATGGGTCGTGGGCGGCGTTCCGCAAAGCTATGGGCGCTGCGGGCAAGGCGGGCAGCGAGGCCTACGAGGAACTTGTGAGCATTGACGGCATCGGCCCAGTGGTGGCGGCAGCCATCGCCGAGTTTTTTGCCGAAGCCCACAATGAAAAAGTTCTCAAGAGTCTAGAAAAGGCGCTTACGGATATTCAGGATGCGGAACAGCCTGCCGCTGAAAGCCGGGTCACCGGCAAGACCGTTGTCTTCACGGGTACTCTGGAAGCCATGACGCGGGACGAAGCCAAGGCGCGCGCGGAAAGCCTAGGCGCGAAAGTCTCCGGCTCGGTCTCAAAGAAAACCGACATCCTGGTGGCGGGCCCCGGCGCGGGCTCAAAGCTCACCAAGGCGAAGGACCTCGGCGTTCAGATGATGAGTGAAGAGGAATGGCTTGAGTTAATCGGCAACTAAACTGCCCGCGTCACCTCTTTGAGCCAGGCCTTGGTATCCTCGTCGGCGTCCGGCGCGAGGGTGTCGAACACCCGCTTGTGGTAGGCATTGAGCCAGTCCACCTCGGCGTCCGTGAGCAGGCTTATGTCCACCAGATTGAGGTCGATGGGCGCGAGGGTGATGGTCTCAAACCCGTGCATGGGCCGGTCGCCGCCTTCCACGGCGGTAGCGGGGGTGACGATGACCAGGTTCTCGATGCGGATGCCGTATTCGCCTTCCTTGTAGAAGCCGGGTTCGTTCGAGCAGATCATGCCCTCCTTGAGGGGCACGTCCACCAGCCCCTTAGAGATATTGTGGGGGCCTTCGTGAACGCTCAAATGCGCGCCCACGCCGTGGCCCGTGCCGTGATCGAAATCGAGCCCCGCATCCCAAAGCGGCTGGCGCGCGAGAACATCCAAATGACAGCCGCGGGTTCCAGCCGGAAACCGCGCCCGCGCCAGCGCAATGTGGCCCTTGAGCACGCGGGTAAAGCGGTCGCGCATTTCTGCCGTGGGCTCGCCCACCGCAATGGTACGGGTGATGTCCGTCGTGCCGTCCGCATACTGAGCGCCTGAATCCACCAGATAAAGCTCGCCCGGCTTGATGGGCCGGTTAGTGTCGGTGTTCACCCGGTAGTGGGGGAGGGCGCCATTAGGCCCCGCGCCCGATATTGTGTCAAAGCTCAGGTCTTTAAGCGCGCCGGTCCCGGTGCGTAGGGCTTCGAGCTTTTTCGCCGCCGCGATTTCATCAAGCCCGCCCTTGGGCGCCTCTTCCGCCATGAAGCGCAGGAACTTCGCCATCACGCTCCCGTCGCGCACATGGGCGCTGCGCATGCCGTTAAGCTCGGCGGGGTTCTTGCACGCCTTGGGCAAAAGGCACGGGTCGGGGCCTTTCACGATCTCCGCGCCCGCGCGTTCCAGTTCCATGCGGATGCGCTCGGCGGCGGTCTTGTCGTCGAGATGGACGGTATGGCCTTTGAGATCGCCCAGCGCGGGGACGAATTCCTCGGGCTTGCGCACGTTGATGGCATTGCCCAGATGCGTGCGTGCCGCGGGCGTCAGCTTGCGTTCGTCCACAAAGAAATCGAGCCGCCCTTCCTTGGTAAGAATGGCAAAGGACAGTGGAAAGGGCGTATGCGGAAGGTCCGCCCCGCGAATGTTCAACAGCCAGGCAATGGAATCGGGCAGGGTCAGCACCACCGCGTCCTCGCCCTTGCCTTCGAGGACCTCACTGATCTGCAAACGCTTCTGCTCGGACGAAAGCCCGGCCAGTTCCGCCGGGTGCGGCACGATCTCGCCCAGGGGCGCGCCCGGCTGGTCCGCCCACACCGCGTCGATGGGGTTTGTGTCCACCGGCACCAGCTCGGCGAGGCGCTTGTCCGCCAGCGCTTTGCGGTAACGCGCGACCTCGGCGGCGGTATGAAGCCAGGGGTCGAACCCGATGCGGCCGCCTTCTTTCGCGTTCGCGGCCAGCCATTCGTGCGGCGCGGTGTCGGTGACAAAGACCGGCGTGTAGGCGTCCTGGTCCACTTGCTGGCGCACCTGCAAGGTATAGCGCCCGTCGTAGAAAACCGCGGCCACGTCTTCCAGCACGATGGCGGCGCCGGCCGACGCGGTGAAACCCGTGAGCCAGGCCAGCCGTTCGGCCCGCGCGGGTAGGTATTCGCCCTGATGCTCGTCCGCATGGGGCACCAGAAAACCGGTCAGCCCGCGTTCGCTCAACTCCTTGCGCAGGGCGGCAAGGCGAATGGGCCCGTTACGGGGATCGGTCAGGACTTCAAACTCTTGAAACATGGGGCCTCTCGGGTTCTCGCATTGGCCGGGGAAGACTGCGCCTTCCGGCAGGCCAAAGATTATGCCTTACGGCAGATAAGTGTCACCCATTCTCCGTAAGTCAATCGGGTTTGGGAAGGCGCGCGATGTCCCTTGTACACCGCTTCCACGCGGGCCGCTTGGTCCTGCAAAATGCCTGAAAGGATGAGACACCCGCCGGGGCGGAGCAGCGCGGCAATATCCCCCGCAAGTTTGCGCAGGGGCCGGGCCAGAATGTTCGCGGTAATCAAGTCATAAGGCGCGCGAGCCCGGATGCCCGCATGCGCGGTGCCGGTCGCCTCGATAAAGCGGATAAGGCTTTGCACCCCGTTCACCTTGGTATTTTCCCGGGCGACCTTGACCGCGACGGGGTCGATGTCGCTGGCGGTCACCTGCGCGCGCCACAGTTTGGCCGCTGCGATGGCGAGAACCCCCGAACCGGTCCCGAGGTCGAGTACGCGGGCGGGCCGCCGGTCCTCCGAAGTCAGGGACAATGCGGCGAGGCAGCCTTCCGTGGTGCCGTGATGCCCGGTGCCGAAGGCCTCGCCTGCTTCGATGCAGATGGGAATGACGCCGGGCGGGATTTTCCCCGCGTCGTGGGCGCCGTGAACGAAGAACTTTCCCGCCCGCACAGGTTTCAGATTTTCCAGCGACTTTGCCACCCAGTTTTCATCCGGCAGCGGGCCTTGATGAAACGCGAGCGTGGTGAGATCAGGGTCAAACGCGGCGAGGGATTCCGAAAGCCGTGCAAGGTCCACTTCCTCCGCATAAAGAAGATCGAGCCGCCACGCGGTTTTGCCCGCCTCAAACATGGAAACCGAAAGCGGTGGGGGAAGGCCGCCCTCCTCAAACGCTGCTACGGCGTTTTCGATGAGCGCGCGGGGGGCTTCGGTGCTGACTTGCCAAAGAGGCACCTCACGCGGGCTCCACGAACGAGGCGATGACGCGCTTGGTACCCGTCTCGAATTCGACCAGCAGCTTGTTGCCGTCCACTTCGGCAATCACGCCCGCGCCGAATTTGGGGTGCCGCACCGCATCGCCGGTCTGATAGGACGCGGCGGAGGGATCGTTGGTGGCGACCAGCCGGCTCACCTCGTCGATCACTTGCGGGAACTGGCCCTTGGACCGCGTTTCGCTGGCGCGCTTCATGCGCTGCCAGCCCGGGCTGTCGTAAGAGCTTTGCACCGGGTTCGCTTCATCAAAACGCGAGCCGGAACCGCCATAAAGCCCCTGTTCCGCATCCATCTCGATGAACTCCTCGGGCAGCTCGTCGATAAAACGCGAGGGAAGGGAGGAGACCCACGAGCCGTGCATGCGCCGGTTGGCGGCGAAGCTGATGCGCGCCTCTTGCTTAGCGCGGGTGATCCCCACATAGGCAAGGCGGCGTTCTTCTTCGAGGCCCGCAAGACCGTTCTCATCAAGGGAGCGCTGGTGGGGGAACAGGCCTTCCTCCCAGCCGGGCAGGAAGACCACGGGAAACTCCAGCCCCTTGGCGCTGTGCAGGGTCATGAGGCTCACCCGGTCGGCGGCGTCTTGCTGGTCCGCGTCCATGACGAGGGAGATGTGCTCAAGATAGCCCGCGAGGTTGTCGAATTGTTCCATGGAGCGCACAAGCTCGCGCAGGTTTTCGAGCCGGCCTGGCGAATCCGGCGAACGGTCGTTCTGCCACATCTCTGTGTAGCCGCTTTCGTCAAGCACGATCTCGGCCAGTTCGTCCTGGGGCAGGGTGTCGATGAGCGCGCGCCAGCGGTCGATCATGGCAACGAACCCCGCAAGTGACCGGCGCGCCGCCCCGCGCAGCTCGTCGGTTTCCACCAGCGCGCGTGCCCCTTGCATCAGCGGGGTGCCTTGGGCGCGGGCCGCCGTGTGCAGGGTTTGCATGGCGACCTTGCCAAGCCCCCGCTTGGGCACGTTGATAATCCGCTCGAAGGCGAGGTCGTCATCGGGCTGCGCGATCAGGCGCAAATAAGCGTTGGCGTCGCGAATTTCGCGGCGCTCATAAAACCGGGGCCCGCCGACAACGCGATAAGGCACGCCGATGGTAAGGAACCTGTCCTCGAACTCTCGCATTTGAAAGCTCGCGCGCACAAGGATTGCCATCTCGTGCAGCGGCACGTTCTTGCCGTGCAGGGCTTCGATTTCATCGCCGATGTGGCGCGCTTCTTCCTCGCCGTCCCAAAGCCCCAGCACGCGCACGGGCTCACCATCCTTAAGCTCGGTCCATAGGGTCTTGCCCAGGCGTCCTTCATTGGCGGCGATCAGCCCGCTGGCCGCACCCAGAATATGCGGCGTCGAGCGGTAGTTCTGTTCCAGCCGCACCACCTTGGCGCCGGGAAAATCCTTCTCGAACTTGAGGATGTTGTCCACCTCCGCGCCGCGCCAGCCGTAAATCGACTGATCGTCATCGCCCACGCAGCAGATGTTTTTCGAGCCTTGCGCGAGCAGGCGCAGCCACAGGTACTGGGCGACGTTGGTATCCTGATACTCGTCCACCAGCATGTACTTGAAACGCTCCTGGTACGATTTGAGCACGTCGGGGTTTTCCTGAAAGAGGCGCAGGTTTTCGAGCAACAGATCGCCGAAGTCCGCCGCGTTCACCGTCTTCAGCCGTTCCTGATAAGCGCGGTAAAGATCAATGCCCTTGCCTTCGGCGTAGGAGTGCGCTTCGCCCGGCGGCACCTTGGCGGGGGTCAGCCCTTTGTTCTTCCAGCGGTCGATGAGCGCGGCGAGCACCCGCGCGGGGAAGCGCTTTTCGTCAATGCCCTCAGCTTCGATCAATTGCTTGAGCAAACGGATCTGATCGTCCTGATCGAGAATGGTGAAGTTCGACTTGAGCCCCACCAGCTCCGCATGGCGGCGCAGGATTTGCGCGCCGATGGAATGGAACGTGCCGAGCCATTGCATCCCTTCCACCACGCCGCCGATCAAATGCCCGATGCGGTCTTTCATCTCGCGCGCGGCTTTGTTGGTGAAAGTGACGGCGAGAATCTGCCCGGGCCAGGCGCTGCGCGTGGCGAGAATATGGGCAAGGCGCGTCGTCAGCACCCGCGTCTTACCGGTGCCTGCGCCGGCGAGCACCAGCACCGGGCCTTCCAGGGCCTCCACCGCCTCGCGCTGGGCGGGGTTGAGCGCGGCCATATAGGGCGGCACGGTGGTGCCGGTTGCCGCGCCTTCTGTCCCGCCCACCGGGCGAAGGGTTTCTTCCTCGGCGATGTCGCCCAGGGGATCGTCGTTCTTGCTCGTCATGATTCCTCGGCCAGCCTAGCACGCTTCCCGCGTGAGGTTATGCGGGGTCCTTGCCCTCCGGCTCGTCCAGGGCCTTGCCGTCGAGGAACGCGTCAAGCCGTTCCTTTTTGGCCTTCTCGGCGGCCTTTTCCTGCTTGGTGCGCCCGTGCTTACGGCGGTTGGCAGTGGCCTTCTGATCCTTTTCCGCCTTGGCCTTGGCTTTGCGGAACTTGCCCAAATTGACGATTTTGCCCATGCCCGTCCGGCCTTATCGGTGCCCCAGTTTTGCGCGTAGGTTAGCACCGGAATCGGGCCCGCGCGCAATGCCTGTGAGCAAC
>JANQLJ010000029.1 GCA_028280665.1 Alphaproteobacteria bacterium | reverse complement strand
TGACCTCCTCCCTCATGGGTAGTGATGGCAGATGAACTCAATGTGGCGGTAGGCGAGGTGTCATCAGAGTAGATATCATTAGCCAGGTCACTGGCCGTGACGTTGTTTAAGGGGGTCGTTTCTTGGGGCCTGGAGCCATATCCCCGGGCGCTACAGCGGCACCGGGGCCTGGAACGGTCAGTGTGTGCCCGCGGGCGCCGCCGAGTAAGCGTGCGCCACTTCCACCGCCCTTTTCTCCGCTGCTTGGGCCCAGCGCAGCGCCCGTATCCGGGGCCCGTCGCGGAGCTGTGCCGCCAAGGCCGTATCCAGCCGCTCTAAAATCAACGCGCCAATCGCCGGATCGGACGAGGTGAGCCAGTCAGACGGCACGCGCAAGATGGCCGGCAGATGCAGACGGCGATTGTAAGAGTAAGGGTCCATGGCGCGAGCATGGGCGCGCGAAGACCCCCGGGGATAGCGCGTGCATACCTAATCCGCGAAGCGGATGTCGAACTTGACCCGTGCCAGCCAGGCCAGCGCGGTGTCGTATTGCACTTGGCCGTCGCCGAGGGGAACCAGCGTGAATTTCCCATCGATGCCATCGATCACCCGCGCAAGCCACAGCTCGCCCCGTTCGGTCTCGCAAATGCAAGGGTGCCCGGCGGCCTCACCCACATTGCGGCCGGTGAGTTTCGCCGCGACCACGTAGCTGTCTTGCCGTATGGGGCCGATGTTCTCGTCCGCCCGCACGGCGAGCCCATCGTAAAGCGCGATGGCAAGAGGCAGGGGCGCCGGGGCCCTTTGCGTCACCAGGCCGTTCGCGGCAACGGAACCGATCACCTCCACCGGGGCGCCGTGGCGGTCTTCGATCAGCTCGGCGGCGGAAACGCCGAACAGGTCGGCAAACCGCTGCAGCCAATCGGTGGAAACGGTCATCACGTTGGTTTCCAGCCGCGAAATGGTTTGCGGCGTGGTGTCCAGACGCGCGGCAACCTCGGTGAGGGTCCACCCGCGGGACTTCCGTAATTCCCGCAATCGTGTGCGCAGATCCGGCTGGCGGCGAGGGTCGGTCATGTCAAACCCGATGATTCCATTGACTTTTCCTATTAAGTGATATTTTGGCGGAAAATGCACTAGGAATGTTATCCTCGCGGGATCATCCTGTGGTATTTACTAAATAGGTAAATTTCACATGGAGATCATCATGCCCCGAGAGCCCTTATCCGACCGGTTTAGCGCTTGCCCCGTTCCCCCAACGGACGACTATCGGCGGGCGGAGCTTGTGGGGCACATCACCGCCCACATGTTCGGGGTGCAATACGAGCAAATGCTTGTCCCTACGCGGCGCAAACAGACGGCGGCCCTTGCCCGGCAGGTGGCCATGTATGTCTGCCATGTGACGCTCGGCCTCAACTTCAAGGATATTGGCGAAGTGTTCGGGCGCGACCGGTCAACCGCCTCGCACGCCTGCAAAGTGATTGAGGACCGGCGCGATGAGCGCGATTTCGACGAGTTCATCCGGCGCATCGAAGACGCGGCGCTGGTGCTGGGAATTGCGCCGCCGCTCCGTATTCCCGCCTTTGGCTGCAGGTGAGCGCCATGCCCACGCCCCAGGAAGTCGAAAGAGAAGCCCGGCGCGTGCTGCGCCGCCTGGAAGGCCCCAAAACGGTTCTTGCCGCGCTCGAAGGCGGCGGGTACGGGGTCTTCAGTGTCCGGAACAAATGGCAGCGGCCGGTCCTCCAATGCGATGCGGCGTTCGTCGCCGCATTCCAATCGAGAGAATATCTTTCAAGGATCAGCGCAGATCATCCGGGCGCACACGCCGGGTGCCCCCCGCGCTTTGGTCTCAGCGGCGTCGGCCATGCGTTTTTGCGGCGCGCGCTCGCCCGGGGCGATGCCTTTGCCGCGCAGCACCGGGTGATGGAAAACCGGTCCTTGCGCGAAGAAGGCCGCGCCCGGCGCGTGGTCCAGGTGAACGCCGCCGAAACCCCCCTTGGCTGGCTGCGCAACCGCAAAGGGGCCGGGGGCGTGCCCCTGCTCACGGCGGCGGAATACGAAGCGGGCGAGCGCTTGCGCGAGGATTTCACCAAAGCGGGCCTCACCGCGCGGGTGACCGCGGACTGGTCGCTCGCGCCCGGAACCGCGCCCCGGCGTGGCGGCGCCAAGGCGGGCCAGCTTGACCTGACGGACATGGCGCTTGCGGCACGCCAGCGATTCTTCAAGGCGCTCGATTCCGTGGGTCCCGGGCTCAGCGACGTGCTGATCGAGGTGTGTTGTCACTTAAGCGGCCTTGAGGACGCGGAACGCGGGCTCGGCTGGCCCAAACGCTCCGCCAAGATCGTGCTCAAGATCGCCCTGGGCCGGCTTGCGGTTCATTACGGGCTGGTGCCTTCGGAAGGGCGGTTGGGGCGCATGCGCAACTGGCGCGCGGGCGCTTAACCTGGGTTGGAAGCCGCCGCCGCTTCGGCCTTGATGCGCCGGATCATGGCCGCGAAACCGTTTGCCCGTTGAGGGGTCAAGTGCTGGATAAGCCCCAGCTTGTCGAGCACCGGCGCGGGGTCGGTTTCAAGAATCTCTTTCCCGGGGCGGCCCGAAAACAGCACCAGCAAAATGGCGATCAGACCACGGACGATCAGGGAATCGCTGTCGCCGCGAAATTTGAGTGCGCCGCCTTCATCCCGTTCCGTGACCAGCCAAACCTGGCTGACGCAGCCTTTAACGTGGGTCTCGTCGTTGTGTTCCGCCGCGCTCAGAGGCGCGAGATCCCGGCCCAGTTCGAGAAGGTAGGCGTAGCGGTCCTCCCACGTCTCGAGAAGCGAGAAGTCGGCCACAAGCTGTTCCGCGGTCAAAAGGTTGCTCATGCCGCCAACATAGGCGCGCGGGCGCGCGCGGCAAGACTAATGTTGCCTAGAGTTCAAGAAGCTCGCGCATTTTTTCCGTCGGCAGCCGGTAGGTTAAGAGATCGTCCATATGGAAGAAGCCCGCGCGGCTGTAGAAGTTCCGTGCCGGATTGGCGTGAACCACGTTGAGCTGAAGATGCGTCGCACCGCGGTCCTTCGCGATGCGGGCGATCTCTTTCACCAGATGAAAGCCCACCTGTTTGCCGCGTGCTTCCTCGGCGACAAAGAGGTCCTGAATGAAAAGCCCCGCGCTGCCTTCCCAGGTGGAATAGGTGCGGTTGAAGGTGGCGAGCCCCACCGCCTCGCCGTCCGATTCGGCGATCAGCGTTTCGAACTCGCGGGCCGGGCCGAAGCCGTCGCGCCGCAAGTTTTCCTCGGTGGCGTGAAAGTACTCGGTGGTCTCCTGGAATTCGGCAAGCTCGCGCAAGAACGTGGCCATGATTTCAGCGTCTTCGGGAACCGCCTCGCGAATGGTGACGTCGTCCGAACCCGCTGTGCCGAATGGATTTGTCATGAAACCGCCCGCCATTGCCTACGCCACAAACTGCGGGGTGAGACACAGCACGAATTGGCGCCGGGCGCCAGTGCTACTGACCAAGTTTTCGCAACTGTGATTGATTGTGACGGATTGCTGACGCCAAGGGCTCAGAAGGGCAGAGAGCCCGCAACCCAGGCGCTTAGCTGTCTTGTTCTTGCGCTGCCGCTTCGGCGCTCTGGCTCAGCCAGTCGTGGGCGCGGCCCGCGAGGTCCGTCGCCGCCGCCCGCGCGTTCCACAAAATGCGCTGGCCCGTATCGCACGCCTCGGGCTCGCGCTCGCAAAGCCGCATGATGTCGCCCGCCGTGGTTTGCACCATGGCGGCAACCTCGGCGAGATGCACCGGCTCGCGCTGGTAATCCTCGGGCATGCCCTCGCTCCCGCCCGTCATAAAGGGCAGGGCAATGACAATGACGCTAATCCAAAAGGCTGCCTTGATCATCGGCAGGGTCCTCACCTCACTTCAGCGTGGGAAGTTTAGCGCAAGGCCCGTTGCCGCCACGTTAAACGAACTGGTAAAGAGTTTGAACAAAGTTCAAACGCCAATTGATTAAAGTTTTAGGGGGGGTGGGTTTTGCGCGCGAAGTCGTCGGCTAGTTGTTGCCGAGCGCGGCCTGTTCAATCTCGCCGTCCATGTTCACCATCCAGCCCCAGCAATCGGCAACGTCGTCGATCCCGTGGCGGCCCGTGCAATAGGCCTCTTCGGCGGTCATGCGCGCGGCGGCCATGCACTGGTCGAGGTTAAGCCGCGCCCAGCGCAGGCACTGGTTGGTCTGGTAGTCGTCAACCAGCAAGCCCGCTGCGCTTATGTTCTGGCGCCCAGCGCCTTCAAGGGAAAGATGGGCGGCGAGGGTCAGCACGCGCTCCATCACGAATTGCGCGCGGTAGGGAATGTCATAGCCGCGTTCGCCGCTCGGCGTGCTGCTTTCGCCCAGAAGCTCGTTCGCGTTCTCAGCCGATCCGGGCGGCAGGGCCGAGCCGTAAACCCGGTCCATATAGGCATAGGCGCGTTCGTTCAGCACACGTCCGACCGCGCGGGCCTCCCGCGCGTCCTGGAAAAGCCCGTCGAGAACGAAATTGATCGCCGCGGTGTTCGCCGAAAGCGTCCACATGTAAGACGGCTCGCTCCGCGCCTCTTGGAAGAAAGCGCCTTGCCCGCGCTCCCCCGCCGCGGTGCGGACCGTTTCCATGAACCCGGGCGCGCGCGACGCCACCAACGCTTGGTGGGCCAGCCAGCCGCGCGTCAGGTCCGACGGCTCATAGTTCATGACAAGAGTGTAAACGCTGTGCACTTCGCCCGTTGAAAGGAAAGACAGATTGCGCAGCTCGTCGATGTTGCGCTGATAAACCCGGTAGTGGCGGGCATATTGGCCTATGGTCTGGGGCGCGGACGCTTCTGCTTGCGGCTCATCTTCTTGCGCCGCGGCGGGCAGCGCCCCCGCGAACGCCAGGCCCGCGAGGCCCAATGCCAGGGCGCCGGTCTTTAAGAGCCCCAAAACCCGGTAAGCGTCAGACATGGTGGTCTCTATCCCCTGAAAATGGCGGCAAACAAATGCTTTACCGCCCTTGCTTGATGATTTGCGCGAACCCCAATCGGCCGTGCCATCCCGGCTGATCCAACCCTAACCGCATCACGCCCGGTTGCCCAGCGCGTTCGCCGATTGCGCTTTCCATTTGGTGAGAACATCCGCGCGCAATGGCGCGAATGCCTTCAAACTTCATTAAGGGTGCCGGGTTTGGCTTCCTTCACCGGGTAGCCTCAAGCGCCGCCGCGCGCTAAGAGGCTCCCCATGGAACATCGCCTTAAATCGGGCATTCGCGTGAAAGCACTGATCCGCCATTGCGCGGCGGAGGCGGTGCCCGCGCTCGTCGTGCGCAAGGGGGACGAGACCGCCGGCGGGGTGTTCGTCAAGGTGAACCGGCTTGACGGAATGGCGGATGTCTATAGCGAGGCGCGCCGGGGCGGCGGCGCCAGAGTGTGGATGCGCGCCACCGGCCCCGATCCCGTGCCCGAGGCGGACGCCGACGCCTATATCGGGCGGCAGGCGCAGTACGATCCCGACATCTGGGTGGTGGAGATCGAAGACCGCCAGGGCCGGCACTTCCTCGGCGAAGAGGTTGACTTGGGAGGTTGACTTGGGCGGCGAGGGGCTTATGCCGTGAGGGACGGCAACCGGCGGGATGATCCTCACCCATGAACGCTGAACAATGGCAGGAATTTTGGGCCCTGGTGACGGAGGTCTGGCAGACCGCGTTCCTGGGCGTAAGCGTGGGGCGCGTGCTCCTGGCGCTCGGCATTATTCTAGTCTTTTTGCTGATCCGGCATCTTTTCTCGTCCCTGGTGATCGGCTCGCTCAAACGGCTCGCCAAACGTACCGAGACCGACATTGACGATAAAACCATCGAGGCCCTGCACGAGCCTCTGGGACTGGTTCCCGTCATCATGGCGGTCTTTTTCGGCGCCCAGGCGATGGCGCTCGCCGAGCCGTACTACGGCGTAGCGGTGCGGCTCAGCCAGTCGCTCATCGCCGTCGCCATCTTCTGGGGCATTTACAATGTCACGCTGCCGCTGTCGGCGGTGCTCTACCGCTTCGATCATGTGTTCACCGGCGCCATGGTGGATTGGGCGGTGCGGGGCACGCGGGTTTTTATTGTCTTCTTCGGCGCCGTGGCGGTGCTCGAGATATGGGGCATTCAGGTGGCGCCGATCCTCGCGGGGCTCGGGCTTTTCGGCGTAGCTGTCGCCCTTGGCGCGCAGGACCTTTTCAAGAACCTGATCGCGGGCTTTTTGATTCTCGCCGAGCGGCGTTTCAAGAACGGCGACTGGATCAAGGTCGATGGGGTTATCGAAGGGACGGTCGAACGCATCGGCTTCCGCTCGACACGCGTGCGCCGCTTCGACAAGGCACCGGTGCAGGTGCCCAATTCGCAGCTTTCCGACAACGCGGTCACGAATTTTTCCGAAATGACCTACCGGCGCATTTATTGGGTGATCGGCGTTGAATACAGCGCCTCGGTGGCGCAGCTTAAACAGGTCCGCGACGCCATCGAAGACTATGTGAAAACAAGCGAAGACTTCGCCCAGCCGCCGGAAGTGTCGCTCTTTGTGCGCATCGACAGCTTCAACGCCTCGTCCATCGACATTATGCTCTATTGCTTCACGCGCACCACGGTTTGGGGCGAATGGCTCGCCATCAAGGAACAGCTCGCCTACCGCATCAAGGAGATCGTGGCCGAGGCGGGAACCGCCTTCGCGTTCCCCAGCCAGTCGATCTATGTGGAAAGCATGCCTGAAGGTGCGCCGGAGGTCTTCGTGCCGCCCGCGGACGACACATCACCGTAATACGGAGCCGCTAGAAGGGGCGCTATGCTCAAAGCTCCTTCCCTCGATGTCTTTTGGACTTTCCTCAAGCTGGGCCTTACCTCGTTTGGCGGGCCGGTGGCGCATCTGGGGTATTTCCGCGAGGCGCTGGTCGCGCGCCGCCGCTGGCTCACCGATGATGCGTATGCGGACCTTGTGGCCATGTGCCAGTTCCTGCC
>JANQLJ010000174.1 GCA_028280665.1 Alphaproteobacteria bacterium | reverse complement strand
GGTGAAGGCCCTGCGTCCTTACTTGCCGGGGGCGGCTGATCGCCGATGAGCTCGTGCCGGCCCGCAACGCCGAGGGCTTCCCACTTACCGTTACCGGTCTCGCGCACCGCGACGGTTTTGCGCGGCGCGGGCGGGCGCTCCCCGCTTCCCAGGTATCGGTCCGCCCACGAACAAAGAACGTCCGCGGCATAGACCGCATCCTGGTGCTGGGTAATCAGATGATCGGCGCTGTCGAGGGAGACAAAGCTCTTGGGGTGCTTTGCCGCGAGAAACAAATCCGAGGCATTGTCGATGCTCACCTGCTCGTCGAGCGGCGCGTGCATGATCAAAAGCGCGCGTTTGAGGTTCGCCGCCGCATCCATCACCTTGTGGGCTTTCAGATCGTCCACGAATTGTTTCTTGATGGTGAAGGGCCGACCGCCCAGGCTTACCTCCGCAATGCCGTCGCTTTCGATCCGGTCCAGATGATCGGCGAAAGTATGGGTCACGTGCTCGGTGTCGGCGGGCGCGCCAATGGTCACAATGGCCTTGCACTCAGGCACTTGGTGGGCGCCCAGCAATACCGCCGCGCCGCCCAGGGAATGGCCGATCAGAAGCGTGGGCGCCTCATGGGCCTCGCGCAGGTAATCCGCCGCGGCGATGAGATCGGCAACATTCGATGAAAAATTGGTGTTGGCAAAGTCGCCGTCCGAATGGCCGAGGCCGGTAAAATCGAAGCGCAAGACGGCGATGCCGTCATCGGCGAGCTGACGTGAGATTTTGGTCGCCGCGAAAATATCCTTAGAGCAGGAAAAGCAATGGGCAAACAGCGCAAAAGCGCGCGGCGTGCCCCGGGGCCATTCCAGCCGGGCGGCAAGCTCCTCGCCCAGGCCACCCTTGAACGTAATGCGCTCGGTGCTCATGAGATCCTCATTTGCTTCTATGTGATATGTAAAATGCCGCGTTACGCCCGGCCGTTACGCGTCTCGCCAGGTTTCTTCAGCGCTTCTGCCAATCGCGTCTCTTCGTCTTGGCTCAGCTCATCCGCGGGAACATCACCGCGCGCCCGGGCCAGGACGATGGCAACGATAGCACCGCCAAGGATCAGAATGATGAAAGGCCCCAACCACAATACCCAAGTGCGCTCAGACAGCGGTGGGCGGTAGAGAATTTCCTCGCCATAGCGGTCGGTGAGAAAGCGCTTGATTTCCCCATCGCTGCGCCCCGCCGCCACTTGCTCGCGGACGAGCGCGCGCACCTCCGCCGCAAAGGGCGCGGGCGAGGCCTCGACGGACTCGGCCTGGCAAACGAGACATCTGATTTCCGCCATCAGCGCGCGGGCGCGCGCCTCCTCAGTCGGATCGCCCAGCGCCTCGCCGGGCTCGACCGCAAGGGCCGGGGCCGTGAGAAAGGCCAAAAACAAAACAGCAAGGACCCTGATCATGCCGGGCCCTCCGAAGCAGCAGCGCCTCCGGGTTTCTTGCGCGCACGCCGTGGCGCGCCCACGCGAAAGCGGCCATCGGAAAGCGACAAGAGCCCGCCAAGGGTCATAAGGCCCGCGCCGAACCAGATCCAGCGCACAAAGGGGTGGATGGCGGCGGTGACCGCCCAGCTCACGCCGTCCGCTTGCTGCTCGCCCAGCACCACGTAGAGATCGCCCCAAAGCGAGGCGTGGAGCCCGACCTCCGAGGTGCCTTGCGCTTCGGTGGGGTAGCTGCGCCGTTCGGCCCGCACCCGGTCGATGACACGGCCCGCGGTCAGTACGGAAAAATCTCCGTACACGGACCAGTAGTTGGGACCCTCGTAACTGCCGGTCGTCTCGAGCCGCACTTCATAGCCCGCGATGGCGAGACTTTGCCCCGGCGCCAGCGCCTCCACCCGGTCGGCGCGTAGGCTGCCCGCGCTGGCAACGCCGACGACGAGAAGCCCAAGCCCCGCATGGGCGAGCGCGGTCCCATAGGCCGCACGCGGCAGGCCAAGGGCGCGCTTCACAGACTTGGCAAGCGGAATGCGGGCAAGCTGCAGGCGCTCGTAGAGGTCCTTGACCGCGCCCATGAACAACCACGCGCCAAGGCCGATGCCCAGGAACGCGAAGCCCTCGTGCGCGCCCATGAAGGTATAGGCGATCACCATGACGGCGATGGTCATGCCCGTCACGGTGATGAGGTTGCGCGAGGCGGCGAGAAGATCGCCCCGCTTCCACGCAAGCAGCGGCCCGAACGGCACCGCCAGCAGCAGCGGCACCGCAAGGGGCAAAACGGTCGTATTAAAGTAAGGCGGGCCGACGGAAATAAGCTCCCCGGTCAGCGCTTCCAGCACCAAAGGATAGAGCGTTCCGATCAGCACCGTCGCCGTCGCCACGGTAAGAAAGAGATTGTTCCAAAGAAGCGCCGCCTCACGGCTGACGGGCGCGAAGACCGCCCCGGACTTGAGAAGCGGCGCCCGCCAGGCAAAGAGCGCGAACGATCCGCCCACGGTCACGGCCAAGATCGCGAGGATGAAAACCCCGCGCGCCGGGTCGTTGGCAAAGGCGTGCACGGAAGTCAGCACGCCCGAGCGCACGAGAAACGTGCCGAGCAGGCTGAACGCAAACGCCGCCATGGCGAGCAGCACGGTCCAGGCTTTAAGGCCCTCGCGCCGCTCGGTCACGATGGCCGAATGAAGCAGTGCCGTTGCGATGAGCCAAGGCATGAGCGAGGCGTTCTCGACCGGGTCCCAGAACCACCAGCCGCCCCAGCCCAGTTCGTAATAGGCCCACCAGGACCCCAGCGCGATACCGATGGTCAGCGCGCTCCAGGACACGAGAATCCACGGCCGCACGAACCGCGCCCAGGCGGCATCGACCTCGCCCAACCAAAGGGCCGCGACGGCAAAGGCAAAGGCAACCGAGAGGCCCACGTAACCCACATACAAAAGCGGCGGGTGCAGCGCGAGCGCCGGGTCCTGCAAGATCGGGTTGAGCCCCGCCCCTTGAAATGGTGCGGGGTCTAGGCGAAGAAAGGGATTGGAAGTAAAAAGAACAAAAGCAAGGAAGACCGCGCCGACAGCGCCCATCACCACCAGCGTGCGCACTTTGAGGGCTTCCGGCAGGCGCCGCGCGCCGTAGGCGACGGCGGCGCCAAACCCTGAGAGGATCAGCACCCAGAGCAGCATCGAGCCCTCGTGATTGCCCCACACGCCGGAAATCTTGTAGATCAGTGGTTTATCCGTATGGGAATTATTGGCAACCAGGGACACTGAAAAATCAGACACGGCGAAAGAAATGGTAAGCGCAGCGAAGGCGAGCGCCACGCACAAAAACTGGGTTAGCGCCGCAGGGGCGGCAAGCTCATTGATGCGCGGTTGCGTGCGCGCAAGGCCAAAGAGCGGCGCCCCCACCTGAACCAGCGCAAGGCAGAACGCGAGCACCAGCGCAAAGTGGCCGAACTCGGCGATCATGGACCTTCACTTTCAGGAGGCGCATCGGACGGAATGGGCCCGCGCCATTCGCCCGAGCGCTGCAGCGCTTCAACCACCTCGCGGGGCATGTAGGTTTCATCGTGCTTGGCCAGCACTTCGTGCGCTTCGAAAACCCCGTCCTGGCCCATGGTGCCCTCAATGACGACGCCCTGACGTTCGCTGAAGAGGTCGGGCAAGGTACCTTCAAAGGTGACCGGGACGGACGCCGCGTTGTCGGTGACCGAAAACCGCACGGCAAGCCCCTGCCCGCGCACCACCGAGCCTTCTTCCACAAGACCGCCCAGGCGGACCGCGCCCTCGGGCGGCGCGTCGAGCGCGACAAGATCGCTCGGCCCATAGAAATAGGTAATGCGCTGGGACAGCGCGGTGAGGATCAGCGCGGCGGCCAGCACCAGGGTGAGCCCGGCAACTCCAATGAGGATAAAGCGTCTGTCGCGGCGGCGCATGGAACGGCGCTCCCTTCCAAGAACTGCCAGTGGTTATAGCCCGCGCGGGCCCCGCCACAAGCCGTGACAATAGAGCGCAAAGGAGACCCGCCGCCGGGGTGCTTGGAAAGGCTGGGTGCAAAAGAAAAATGGGCGGACCGGACTGCCGAGGGAGGGGTATCCTTAAACGGTCCGATCCGCCCGCACCGGATCTTCGGTTGCCGCACCTCAACGAATTGAGTCGAAGACCCGGGGCACAAACGCCCGAGACGGCGGGCGCTGCTTTTTTTGGATGCTAAGGGGATGTGCGAGGTTCCCGGCCTCACAACTGTGTGAAGTGCTAGTCGAGATCCAGTTGTGCCTCGACATCGGCGACCCGCCGCTCAAGCAGGGGCTCGCCTTCGGCAAGGCCGGCCGCGCGGGAAAGGGCGGCGCGCGCGGCATCATGGTCGCCTAAAACGTTATACGCACCCGCAAGACGCAACCAGCCGTCGAAGTCGCTTGGGTCGTCTTCCAGGCGCGCGGCCAGTTGAGCGACCATGCCGCGCACCATGGCCTCGCGCTCCGCATCGTCCATCCCGGCAAGGGCCTCCACCTCGGCGGCGGTCGTGCGTATTTCTTCAAGCAGCGCGGTGACTTGCGCGGTCCAGTCCGCATCCTCCGGCGCCCCCGCGATGAGCGCCTCGAGCCGCTGCGCCGCTTCGTCGTAGGCGCCTTGTTGGTAATCATAAAGCGCGCGGTAGAAATTCCCCGCCCGGTGCCTCGGCGCGGCGGTGAGCGCCTGATCGATCAAGGCAAGGCCGTCCGCGGTCACCAGACCTTCGGCGCGCATAAGGTCCAGCTCCGACAGCCGGATCAGAATATCCGGATCGCCAGGCCGCAACGAAAGCGCGTTGAGGTAGGCGTTTTCCGCTTCACCGAGGCCACCCAGGGACGCAAAAGCATCGCCCAGAAAAAGCGCCCGGTCCGCCGGGTCCTCAATCGCCGCGAGTTGCCGCTCAAGCTCCTGCGCCGCAGGGCCGATCTGTTCGGCGCTTTCGGTGCCAAGATCGCGCGCGGCAAAGGGCCGCCCCGGCAGGTCCGGCCGGCCAAGGGAAAGGTAGATCAGAAGGGCGGCGGCGGTCAGGAAAGCAACGACCGCAATGGCCGCCAGCCTTGCGCGCGGCGCGGGGGCGGCTGTTGCGTCAGGGATATCGCCCACCCGCAAGATGCGCCGGGCGATCTCAGTGCGCGCGGAGGCCGCGTCGTCTTCGGCCAAAAGACCCGCAGCGGCTTCCCGGTCGATTTCGGCA
>JANQLJ010000156.1 GCA_028280665.1 Alphaproteobacteria bacterium | reverse complement strand
TCCATCCCTTGCGCGGCCAGCACCGGCTCCTGCTTGGCGGCGGCGTCCGCATTAAGCCATTTGTGGCCCGGCATCTTCTGCCCCGGGTCCTTCACGCGGTTGCGGTCGAACGACAGAAGATCATAAAGCGTAAGGCCCACGCCCAGAGTCAGCTTTGATTTTTTATCCGTAGGCAGAAGAAAGGGCAGGGGGTGCACCTGATGAGGCGCGATGTGCTGCCAGACGCGCCGCTCGGCAAGGCTTTCGCGCACCAGGCCCAGTTCGAAATTGCGCAAGTATCTAAGGCCGCCATGAATAAGTTTGGAGGGTGCGGCACTGGTGGCGGAAAGAAAGTCATGCTTGTCCACAAGCGCGACCGAAAGCCCGCGCATGGCCGCATCGCGCGCGATGCACGCGCCAGTGATGCCGCCGCCAATGATCAGGAGGTCGAACTGGATATCGCCGAGCCCCGCAACGTCGCGCTTCATGTGCGTTATGTCCGTTTCGTAAGGCCGTGCTGGTTCATGCGCCAGAGCAGGGCATCGATGCGGTCTTGTCCGAAAAAGGGCTCGCCCTTGAACACCATCAGCGGCACGCCCCAGTGGCCGGCCTCTTGCTGATCTTTTTCGTTCTGTTCGATCATGGCATCGAAGCGCGCCGGGTCCGCTTCGATGGCCGCATCCATCTCCGCAAGATCGAGGCCTGCGCGCGCCACCGCGTCTTCCAGCCCGCTGCCTTCGTTCCACGGTGTCCCGCTCCAGATGACGCGGCTGACTTCATAGATGAAGGAAAGCCCCTTGCCGCGCTCGCACGCCAGCGCGCCCAAACGCAACAGCCGGAAGATGTACGGCTGATCGGCGGCAATCTTGCGCGTTGCGATGTCCTGAACGATGGGATCGGGCGTGGGCGGGCCCATGGGGATTTGCAGCATCTCCGCAAGCCGCGGCACGTCGGTAATGGTGTAGTGGAGCCAGCGCGGGTCGGAGCGTTCGAAAAAATCAGGATCGCGCACGGCGAGCGGCGCGACGATCTTCACGTTGATCTCCATATCGAACTCCCGCGCCAGCGCCGCCAGCCGGGGTGTCGCAAGGTAAGAGTAGGGGCTGCGGAACGACCAATAGAGATCGACACTTAGGGTCATGGGGGCTAGTCTCCGGTGGGCTCATGGACAATTTGCCGGTTACGGCGGGAATGTAAACGACCCGGGAGAGATTGAACATGCCGAGCGTTGCGTCAAACGGAATCCGCATTGAGTATGAAGATCTCGGGCCTCCCTCCGGCGATCCGCTTGTGCTGATCATGGGGCTGGGCCAGCAGCTCACCGCCTGGCCCGTGACCTTCTGCCAGATGCTCACCGAGGCGGGCTTCCGGGTGATCCGGTTTGACAATCGCGATACCGGGTTTTCCACCCGCTTTGACGAGGCGGGGCCCCAGGATGTGAACGCGCTGATGATGCTCGCCGCCGAGGGCAAAACGCCCGCGGTGCCTTATTTGCTTGAGGACATGGCGGACGACGCGGCGGGGCTGATCGAGGCGCTGGAACTGGGCCCGTCTCATATTGTGGGCGTATCCATGGGCGGCATGATTACCCAGGAGCTTGCGTACCGGCATCCTGAGAAAGTCCGTACCCTGACATCGATTATGTCCACCTCCGGCAACCCGGACCTGCCGCCGGCGAAACCAGAAGCGCTTGGTGTGCTGATGTCCGGGCCGGAGGACCCGTCAAGCCGGGACTCGATCCTTGATAACCTGGTGGAAGGGCGGAAGATCATCGGCAGCCCCGGGTTCATGGATCCCGACTGGGTGATCCGCGCCAATGCGGCCATCGGCGTTGATCGCGCCAACTACCCCGTGGGGGTGACGCGCCATCTCGCCGCCGTCATCGCGGGCGGCAGCCGGGTGGAAAAACTCAAAGAGATCGGCAAGCCCGCTCATGTGATTCATGGGCCGCAAGACCCGCTGGTGGTGGTCGAAGGGGGCAAGGACACGGCCGCGCATATTCCGGGCGCGAAGCTGACGCTGATCGAAGGCATGGGGCACGATCTCGCCAACGGGCTCCAGCCCATCCTCGCCGATCACATTATCAGCTTCCTGAAAGACACGGGGTAACCAGGCGCCGTCACCGGCAAAGCGGTTTTCAGCTCTTATTGGTAGGTCCGTTCCACCGCCCATTTGGCGATGCGGTAGGAAACGGCGATCAGTGGGGCGATGAGATAGATCGGGATGTCCGGCAGGCCGGTCAGGTTTGTGACAAAGCTGGCCGACGTGGCGAGCCACACCGCCACCGCGCCGCCAATGGCAAGGGCGCGCACCTCGATCGCCTGTTGCAGCTCATCGAGCGCCCCAATCCCTTTTACATAAATCCAGAACCACCAGGCCAGCGCCATCGCGGGCGGCACGGCAAATGCCACCGCCGCCGGGCCGGTCATGCCCGCCAGCCGCCGCAAATACTCGCAGGCGACAACGGCAACAACGAACAGGGCGGCTCCCAGCAAATTCATCCGTGTACGGCGGTCCATGATAGTCCTCTTTAGTCGGTCTCGGCGCGGGGTTGCCTTGTCAGCGCGCGCCAGATTTTGCGGCGGCTTTCATAAACGCTGACCCCCAGCACCAATGCCAGCGCCCAGATGACCGCCTCGGTGGCAATGGCCGCGGCCATAACGAAAAAGATTCCGATCTCCCGGCCAAGCCCCAGCCAGATGGTCAGGCCCACGCCCGCCCAGGCGCCGCCCGCAACGGCAACCACCAGAACCAGCAATCCAACTTTCCAACCCATGTCTTACTCCTCTTTTCATTTAAGAGTGTCAAGCACCCTTGACATAGGGATTGAAATGCATATGTCAAGCACCCTTGACATACTCAAAGGGACGAACCGGAAGGAACAAGACATGAAACCTTGGAAAACTGCCATTTTTGCCGGGCTTTTTGCGATTGCGCCCATGGCGGCGCAGGCGGAGCCCGGCGTCTGGAAGATCGGGGATGAGGACACCACCCTTTATCTGTTCGGCTCATACCACGCCTTGCCTGCGGACTTTGCGTGGCGGGGCCCAGCCTTTGACGGGGCCCTTTCAGCGGCGGACCGCATTTTGTTTGAAACGGCGGTCGATGATGCGGCGGCGGCGCGCATGCGCGCGGACCTCGACGCGGCGGGGCGGCTGCTGGACGGGGAGGTGCTGTCGGCTTTGCTTGCGGCGGACGAGGTTGCCCTGGTCCGCGCGGCGGAAGCGGACCTTGGCCTGCCACCGGCGTTTCTTGAACCCTTCCGCCCCTGGTACGCGGCATTGTTGATAACGGTCTTTGAGGCCGCGGCCCTTGGTTACGATCCCGCCACGGGGGTGGAGCTGACCATCAAGGCCGAGGCGGAAGCGGGCGGCATACCCGTCGGCGGTCTCGAAACCGTTGAGGAACACCTGAATCTTTTCGCGGGGCTCAGCGATGGGGCGAGCCTTGCCTACCTTCAGTCGGTGCTTGCGGCGCGCCCACACACGGCCGCCCTGCTTGATGATATGCGCGCCGCATGGGAGGGGCAGGACCTCGATACGCTCGCCACAATCGCCGCTGAGAATTTTACCGGCCACGATGCGGAGATCGGTGAGCGCCTTCTTTGGGCGCGCAATGAAAATTGGATTCCCCGCATCGAGGCCGAGCTGGACGAGGCCGGTACGGCTCTTGTGGTGGTCGGCGCAACGCATCTAGGCGGCGCGCGCGGTATTATCGCCTTGCTTGAGGCGCGGGGCTACAGCGCCACTTTGGTGGAATCGCCTTAAAACGACGCCGCGTCCAGCTCCATCAGTGTCGCGGCGCCTGCGCGGATGCGGGCGAGGCAGGCGCCCGCGTCGGGCATCATGCGCTCCATCCAGAAACGGGCGAGGGTCAGCTTGCGCTCGTAAAAGCCTGGGTTGTCCGTACCCTGATCGAGCGCCTCTTGCGCCACTTTCGCCATTTTGAGCCACATGAGGCCCACGGTGACAAGGCCGAAAAGCCGCAAGTAATCGACAGACCCCGCGCCCGCATGGTTGCGGTCGCCGGGCGCGTTTTCCATCAGCCAGCCGGTCGCGTCTCCCAGCGCCTGGTAGCCCGCGCGCAAGGGCTCCGCGAAGGCGCTGAGTTTTTCGTTGCCTTCGCACTCTTTCAGCGCGGTTTCGATATGGGCGAAGTAGTTCATCACCCCCCGCCCGCCATTGCGCGCTAGCTTGCGGCCCACGAGGTCAAGAGCCTGGACGCCGTTCGCGCCTTCATAGATTTGGTTGATGCGCGCGTCGCGGACGAATTGTTCCATGCCGTGGTCGCGCACATAGCCGTGTCCGCCATAACACTGCATGGCGGCGTTGGAGACCTCGAACCCCATATCGGTGAAGAAGGCTTTGATGACCGGCGTGAGCAGGTCTTGGGTATCGGCGGCGAATTCGCGCTCTTCTTCCGTCTTGCCGTGATGCATCTGGCTCATGAGGATCGCAACCCAGGTGGTCACGGCCCGCGCACCTTCGGCAAAGGACCGGCCCATGAGCAGCATGCGCCGCACGTCCGGGTGCACCATGATGGGATCGGCGGATTGACCGGGGAACTTGACGCCGTCGAGGGCGCGGCCCGCGGTGCGTTCATTGGCGTACTCGACGCCGTTTTGATAGGCGACTTCCGCCGAGGCGACGCCCTGAATGCCTACGCCCAGGCGCGCCGCATTCATCATGCCGAACATGCCTTTCATGCCCGCCGCGCTTGAGCGCTTTTCGCCTTCCTTCTTGGGCTGGGGTTTGGGGCCGAGGCGATAGGCCACCGCCTCGTCGAAGTTCAGCACGCAGGTTGATGAGCCCTTGATGCCCATTTTCTTTTCGATGGACCCGCAGGCGACCCCGTTACGGTCTTTCAGGGTTCCGTCTTCGGCCACGTTCACCTTGGCTACCATGAAAAAATTCACGGTGGATAGATCGTCGGCGAGCTTGCCGTTCTCGTCGGGAATTTTGGCGATTACCATGTGAATGATGTTGTCGGTGAGGTCGTGATCGCCGCCTGAAATGAAAATCTTGGTGCCCGAGAGCCTGTAGGTGCCGTCGTCTTGTTCCACGGCCTTGGTTTTCATCAGCCGCAAGTCCGTGCCGCAATGGGGTTCGGTCAGGCACATGGTGCCGCACCATTCGCCGGAAACCATCTTGGGGACGATGTGTTCCTTCATCCACGGCGCGCCGGTGGCCGCCAGCGCCGCCATGGCCGCGCCCGTAAGCCCCGGATACATGGAAAAGGCGTGGTTGGCGGAAAAGCCCATTTCGGTAAAAGCAAGCGAGACAACGCCGGGCAGCCCCGCGCCGCCCATGGTCTCGGGCGAGCCCAGGCGGTTCCAGCCATTGGCGCAGTATTGCTCATACGCATCCTTGAAGCCGGGCGGGGTGCGCACCACACCGTTTTCGAGAACGCAGCCGTGCTCGTCGCCAACTTGGTTGAGGGGCTGCAGCACTTCCTCGCAGAACTTGCCGCCTTCGGAAAGCACCGCGGTGGTCAGCTCCCGGTCGAGATCGGCATAACCCGGCCAATCCTTGTACTGATCGATTTTGTGGAGTTCCCACATGAGGAAGTTAAAGTCATCGACAGGGGCCTTGTACGTGGGCATCGCGGTTCACCTTACTTAGAACGAAAGATGGGCTGAGAGTTTTCGCCCTTTCCGTACCCCCGGCAAAGGCCCCGGGTCAATCAGGTGCCGTTAGGGGAAAGGGCGAAAAGAAGGGAGGGGGCGAAAAAAGCCCTATTCCGCGGGCAGGCTCCACACCGCAAGATCGTTGCCCACCGGGTCACGGAAATGAAAGCGCCGCCCGCCGGGGAAGGAGAAAATCTCCCGGCTAATAGTGCCGCCCGCGGCTTTTACCGCCGCCTCCGTGGCTTCAAGGTCGCGGGCGAAAAGCACCACCAGGCTTGTCCCCTCGCGCGGCTCTGCTTTACGGAATCCGCCCGCCAGGCGCCCGTCCTCAAAGCCGCAGTATTCCGGGCCGTAATCGGTGAATTCCCAGCCGAACACCTCGCCGTAAAAGGCTTTGACGGGGGCAAAGTCCGGGGCGGCGAGTTCCACATAATCGACGCCCTTGTCGTGGGGTTCGATGGGCATGGGCTGGTCCTTTTGTTGCAGATGTTCATATTTTGTTCTGACCAGGCAGGAGAGTCAAGGTGCGGTTCATTGCTTTACACCGTATGCTCCGACTTGATCGGAGCATCTGGCTGAGTCTGCGAAACAGCACTGCCGCAAAGATTCGCT
>JANQLJ010000178.1 GCA_028280665.1 Alphaproteobacteria bacterium | reverse complement strand
CCGCCGCCTCTTCCGCCATTTCCGAAAGGACACCCGTGATTTCCGCGCGGCGCCATTCATCGAGCACCTCATCGCGCACGTCTTCAAAGGGGCGTATATGGGAGGGCGCGATGCCATCAACGCGCAGCACGTAAAACTCACCGTCCGGCGTGTCGCGGAGGCCGGAGTTTTCTCCTTCAACCATGTCAAAGGCAAGCTCAAGAACCCCCGGCGTTGCGACAAAGTCAAAGGCCATTTCGCCATCTAAACTAAGACCCGCGCGTTCGATCCCGGGGGTGGTGATAACCGGCACGTTTTGTTGCGCGCCAATCGTGGCAAGATCGCCGCCGCCCGCGAGCATGTCCTGCACCTCTTCTGAGATGGCGAAGATTTCCTCGCTGGCGATTTGCGCCGCAAGCTCCGTGCGCAACTCCTCGCGGACATCCTCATAGGATACGTCTTGGCCCGGCGTGATCGAGGTGACGCGGATGATGGAGGTGCTGAGCAAGCCTTCGACGATGCCCACGATGCCGGGCTCGGCGGCGGCAAAGGCGGCTTCCGTGACCGCTTCGTCGAGGCCTTCGGTTGCGGCGATCTCACCCAGGTCGATGTAGTTGCCGCCAATGTTCCGAAACTCACCGCCCGTGTTGAGCAAGGCCATGGCCGCTTCCGCCGCTTCCCTCGAAACAAATGAAAGCTGCTCGATGCGGCGGCGTTCGGGAACCTGTAGTACGTCCCGGCGGATTTCAAACAATGTCTCGATGTCTTCTTCGGGGATGTCGAGTTGGCCCGCAATCTCATCGGCGCCCAGCTTGAGCATGGTCAGCGCGCGGTATTCCGGCGCCCGGAAATTACTTGTGAGTTGATCGTAGTAAGCGAACAGCACCTCGTTGCCCGGATCGGGAATGTCGCCCGCCAGCGCAGGCGGCAACAGGAAGTACTCGATCTCCCGTTGTTCATAAGCGTACTCGAAATGCGCCGAGGCAAGACCGCCGGGCAGGTAGAACCCCGACACCACGCTGCCGATAAGCTGATTGCTCGTCATGCCGTTGCGAATGGTGGCTTCGTACATTTGCGGGGTGTAGCCCGCACTAAAAAGTACTTCGTAATAAGACGATTGCTCGAACTCGCCGGTGGGACCGGCAAAGGTGGGATCGAGGGTGATCTGGCGCTGGAGCAGTTGGTCGGACGTGACAAGGCCCATGCGCTGCGCCGCCGCGGAAACCACCGTGCTGCGGATAAGCCCTTCAAGGGCGTCCCGGTGAAGGTCGCGGGAGAGCGCCTCGGCCTGGGTCAGCGTGCCGCCGCTTTGAAACTGCGCCTGGCGGAAGATGCGATTGTATTCCAGCGCAAAGGCGTCCTGGGTGATTTCCACATCGCCGATCACCGCCACGGGAGCGGTGGTGGTGTCGGAAAAGACGTCCTGTACCCCCCAAATGGCGAAGCTGACGATCAGAAGACCGACAACGATAAGCGCCAGCCCGGACTTCGTGGCGTTGCGGATTCTCTCCATCATGGCGGTACAGCGCACCTTCTTCAGGTTTCTTGGGGCCTTCTTGAGGCGGCGCGCATCATAGGAATGTGGCTCCGCCGCCGCAAGCAAAGGCTGGCCTTCGTCTTTCTGATGCCTTTCTGACGCTTGGTTGCCGGCCTTTGGTTGCCGTTTTGGGGCCCCGGGTGCTAAGAGCGCTGCAACCAAAATCTGGCGAGATGAGAAGGGAACGGCATGGCCCGCGCGCGTCACCCGATCGTGATTGGAAACTGGAAGATGAACGGCCTCGGCGCTTCCGCCAGCGAGCTCAAGACCATGATCGAAGCGGCGGGTCCCGCGGCGGGTTGCGCCGTGATGGTCTGCCCGCCCGCGACGCTGATCGCCGCATTTTCGGACATGGCAAAGGGATCGAACGTGGCCGTCGGCGGGCAGGACTGCCACACCGGGGTTTCGGGGGCGCATACGGGCGATGTTTCCGCTGAAATGCTGGCCGATGCGGGCGCAAGCGCCGTTA
>JANQLJ010000061.1 GCA_028280665.1 Alphaproteobacteria bacterium | reverse complement strand
CTTGCTGGTAGCGTAGAGGACCAGTCGTTACGGCCGGTCAACTCCAAAAACAAAGCATTTTTATAACCAAGCTGTAAAGATCCAAAGGCGGAGTTGATTTTCTTATCAGACTCCAGTGTTCTGCCTACTTTATTGGCAAAGTTGTTGACAGAGAACAGTCCTGGGGCAATCTGGTCGTTGGCATTGATAAATTCAGCTTCACCGAATATTTTATTTTGGCTTACCCCAAAGTTACCCCCGACGTTAAAATTGCTACCAAGGGCTTTGTCAAGGGTAAGGATCGCATCAAAAGTACGTGATGTATTGCGCGATAGGATCGATACCGGCAAAAGGCTCATCAAGCAGCATAAAGGCGGGGTTGGTCGCAAGCGCGCGGGCAATTTCAACGCGCCGCCGCTCACCGCCCGAAAGCGCAAGCGCAGGCGTTGCACGCAAATGAGTGATGGAAAATTCAGCCAGGAGATCGTCCACGAGGATGCGGCGCTTTTCCGCTTCGGGCTCGACAAGCTCGATAATAGAGCGCAGATTTTCCTCAACCGTCAGTCCCCGGAAGATCGATGATTCTTGCGGCAGATACCCGATGCCGAGCCGCGAGCGCCGGTACATGGGCAGCCGCGTCACGTCATGGCCGTCAAGTTCGATCCCGCCGTAATCCACCGGTATCAGCCCCGTGATCATGTAAAAGCAGGTCGTCTTGCCCGCTCCGTTGGGGCCAAGAAGACCCACCACCTCACCGCGCTGGAGATAGAGCGAAACGCCCCGCACCACAGGCCGGCGCTTGAACGACTTCCCGATCTGATCGACGACTAGGCCGTAGCTTTCCGCCACAAGCCGCGGGCCCTCGGGCTGCTCGGGATCGTAGTACTCGCCTTCTCCCCAATTCTCGCTCATTGCACCTGGCCGCCCTTAATTTTCGATGAACCTGCTTTACTCGGTACTCTCACCTGCTTCTTCCCCGTTTTCGTCAGGGGGCGGACTGTCTGTATCGCCGGTGCCAGGTATGGTAAAGACCCCGCGAACGCGCCCGTCTTCGCCTTCTTCCGTGACAGCCGCCGCGCCACCTTCAATGCGGCTGCGGCCGCTGGCAAGATCGATGGTCAGCCGGTTCCCCTGGATTGTGTTATCGCCTTGCGTGAGCACCACATTACCGCCCATGGTTACTTCTTCTTCCAACACGTCGTAAATGGCCCAATCACCGCGGGCGGCTTCTTGCGCCGAGGAAACGTTGACGTTGCCGCTGGCGTTCAGCTGACTGATTTCACCGCCCGTGCCGTTGCCCGAGTCGTAATGGACGCGCAATTCAGCAGCCTGAAGCCGCAACTCGCCTTGGGTTGCGTCCACGTTGCCGGAGAAGATCGCAACCTGGTCCGCTTGCAGCACTTCCAATGCATCGGCGGCAATCTCGATGGGCGCGGTGGTATCGATGGGTTGGCCCATCTGCCCGAGGAACCCGCTCTCCTGACCCAGCGCCGGCGCGGCAAGGCCGAGCGCCGTGGCAAGCAACAGAACGAATGGGGGGCGGTGCATCGTGTCAGCCTCTTTCGGGTCGCGAATACTCTTCGCTGCCTTGGCGTCAGGACCCCGGCGGGTAAATACGCATACGGACATTGCCTTCAAAGCGCACGCGCCGGCCCGCGTCGTCGGCGACGAACCTGTCCGCCCGCAAGGTGCCGAGCGGGCCCTGGCCATGAACATGCACCTCGCTTGTCACGCGCTGATCATCAAGCTGCACCAGCGCGCGCTCGGTATGGAACTCATAGCCCGTGTCGGTGAAGACCGCGATATCCCCTTCAAGCTCGAGGGTTTCGGCTTCGCTGTCGAGGCGGCCTTGTTCCGCACTGAGGCTGACCCACGAGGTCTCGCCGAGGGCGATGTCCGCCTGCAGCGCCTCAAGGGTTACGGTGCGCGGGTCTTCGACATCCTGGACGGCGGCGGTGGCGGTCACCAAAAACGGGCGGCCTTCGTTATCGACGCCGGAAAAGCGCGGGTTGACCATGCGCAGGTCGTTCTCAACGCTTTCTACCGAAGTAAAACTGAGGGTCAGCGTGTCGTCTGCATCGTACAAAAGCACGAACAGCATGGTCGCCGCGACAATTGCAAAGGCCGAAAGCGGCAGCAGAATCTTGAGGGTCCGCACATAGCGGCTATAGGTGGCCGCCGCATTGAGAACGCGCGCGCGGTGAACTTCGAAAGCAACGCCGGTCTCGTAAGCTGTGTCAGGAAAAAGCGCCGCCCCCGGCACGGCATCCGCCTGGCCGTCTTCATTGTCGGGAATGAAATACTCACTCGACAAGCTTTTGTCCTTCTCCACCGAAACGCGCCAGACCCACTGACACTCAGATGGGCGCCCGGAAAGGCCGGTGTTGCGGCCGCGGTCCATCTGTTCAAAGGCAGTTATGCCTTCCAGCCGGTTAACAAGAGCCCCCCGCCCTTGCATCGGTCTTATCAGCCCCGACGAAACTATGGGGAGGCGGGCCCCGCGAATCAACGCAAATCCGCTCCAGGTCCAGTTGAGCGCCGCTGATTGTGCATTGCACAATAAGGGCTCGCGGCGGGAGTTCAAGGGCTAGTGGGCGAAAACGTCCTCATCCGCCCAGCCTTCAAGGTCGAGCGCAGCGCGGATGGGCAGAAAATCGAAGGCGGCTTCCGCCAGGCCCTCGCGGCCCTCGCGGGCCAGCATCTCGTCCAGAACCGCCTTGATGCGGTGAAGATAAAGGACATCGGAGGCAGCATATTCGAGCTGGGCCTCGGTGAGATCGGCGGCCCCCCAATCGGAGCTTTGCTGCTGCTTGGACAGATCGACGCCCAACAGCTCCTTCGCCAGATCCTTGAGCCCGTGCCGGTCCGTATAGGTGCGCACCAGCTTGGAGGCGAGCTTGGTGCAATAGACCGGCCGCACGGTCACGCCCAGATGCTGGGCGAACATGGCGATATCAAACCGCGCGAAGTGGAAGAGCTTGAGCACATCGGGGTCCGTCAAAAGCGCCTTTAGATTGGGCGCATCATAGGTGGCGCGGTCAAACTGGATAAGATGCGCCTCCCCATCGCCTGCGGAGAGCTGCGCAAGGCAAAGCCGGTCGCGCTGGGGGTCGAGGCCCATGGTTTCGGTATCGATGGCGACAACGCCGCCAAGGTCGAGCCCCGCGGGCAAATCGCCCTTGTAGAGATGGATTTTCGGCTTCTTGGTCATGGGGCCTTTTAGACCGGTTCGGGCCCCCGGCGCCAGTCTCTGGTTTGCCTTGCGGCGGCGGTCGAATGTGGGAATATGCCCGCCCACGGGAACAAATCCGTTTAAGGGAGGGTGGCGCGGTTGCCTATTGGGAAGAGCACGGCTACCCGCCCATCTGCCGGCCCTTGGGCGATGATGATTTCGAGTATGACTAAGAGGCCTAGGCCGCCACCAGATAGGTGAGGTAAAGCGCGACCATCACCACATCCGCCACCGCGGCGATTACCGCGGGCTTGCCGGCGAAGGCGCGGAACTGAACCAGCACCAGCGCGGCGAAGGAGCTTTTGCTCACCACCGCGAACCACAGGATCGGCGTGCGCCATTCGGGATGGTATGCCGCCGCGATCAGCAACAGCCCCGACACGCCCACGAGGAAATTCCAGTGCCGCACGATCAAAAGCGCGCCCGGGCCTTCCACCGTTCCGCCAAAGGTTTGCGCGAGCCCCCGCGCGGGCGCGATCGCGCCAAGCCCCACCAGCGCCGTCAGAACGCCGGTGATCATCAGTATCCAGAAGAAGTTTTCGACGATCAGAGCCATTGTCATGTCCTCTTGTTTTCGCGAATCGCCCGGATCGCAAGATTAGCACGAAACCCTACGCCTGCCCCGGCGGGCGCGTTGCGGGCCGCAAGGGCTCGCCCGGCACTTCCTCGCGGTTGAGATTCCAGGAAAGCGTAATGCGCGGGCGCGTGCCGAGATAAGGCGTCACACAATGAACCGCTTGGCCCGGGAACATAATCATCATGCCTGGCGCAAGCAGCGGCGCGCAGGGCGTGCTCATGTATCCAGGCTCCTCGCGGCAGCAAATGGGCATCCGCGCATCGGCAAAAAGAAACATGCCCGATTCCTCCGTAGGCGGATCGCCGGGTTCGAGCATATAAACAACGCCCGCGTAAGTGCGCGGATGGCTGTGCGGCAGGACGTGATCGCCGGGCCCGTAAACGCTTGCCCAGGAAAGGTCAACGTGCACGTCGCCTGTCTTGAAGACGCGGCGGAACATCTGGAGCGCGCGGTCATGAACGAGCTGCGCCGCCGGAACGCCCCATGAGGGCAGGTCAAAGAGCTTAAAGCTCCCCACCCCATCGCTTTGCTCATAGGCGTGGGCGATGCTGGCGTCTTCTGTACGGGCAAGCACCGCTTCCATCAGCTGCGGGTGATAAGCCGCGTGATCGGCAAACTGCGTCACGACAATGTTGGGGTCGCGCCAGCGCTCGAGCTTCTGGCCTTCGGGCCAGATTTCGGGCCAGGCGGGAGGAAGCGGGGCGTCATTGCCGGACATGGGGTTGCCTGCTTTCGGGGTGCGGGAGCGGAGATGCTACAGGACTTGAACCGGCGGGAGAATTGGTGCCCAGGAGAGGACTCGAACCTCCACGACCTTGCGGTCACTAGCACCTGAAGCTAGCGCGTCTACCAATTCCGCCACCTGGGCATCAGATGAACGGGGGGCCGTGAATTAGCCCTCACCCGCCCCGCCTGTCAACGGCCCTTCGCGGCCGCAGCAAGGACCCCGCTTATCAAATCCGCCGCTTTGGGATATGAAGGGGCCGTCGCAGACGTGGCGTCAATCGTACCGCGAGGCGCGTCCCCCGCGCGCCTTCCAAGAAGAACACTGGGTGACTGGAGGTAGCTGGACATGGGACAGAAACCGCTCATTTGTGTCTTTGGCGGGTCGGGCTTTGTGGGCCGGCATGTGGTGCGGACGCTTGCACGCACCGGCGCGCGCATCCGCGTTGCCGTGCGCCGCCCCAACGAGGCGATGTTCCTTTTGCCCGCGGGCAATGTGGGCCAGATCCAATTGCTGGCCGCCAATGTGCGGGACGAGACCTCCGTCGCCGAGGCTGTGAAAGGCGCGGACGTGGTGATCAACCTCGTCGGGATTTTGTTCCCCTCCGGCAGTCAGAAGTTTTCATCCGTCCAGGCCGAAGGCGCTGCTTGCGTCGCGCGCGCCGCCAAAGCCGCCGGCGTGGGGCGCTTGATCCACATGTCGGCGATCGGCGCGGACCCTGATGCCGCGTCCGCTTACGCCCGCACCAAGGGCGAAGGCGAGGCCCTGGTGCGCGAGGCGTTTCCGGAGGCAACCACCTTACGCCCCTCCATCGTGTTCGGACCCGAGGATGGTTTCTTCAACCGCTTTGCGGCCATGGCGGCAGTCTCGCCGGTTCTGCCGCTGATTGGCGGGGGGCGCACCAAGTTCCAGCCGGTTTATGTGGGCGACATCGCCGAGGCCGTGGTGCGCATTCTCGACAACCCCCATTGGGTGGGAAAGACGTTCGAGCTCGGGGGGCCGGAGGTGATGAGCTTCCGCAAGGTCTTGCAGCTCATCTGTGAGGTCACCCACCGGCACCGGCTGCTGGTGCCGGTGCCCTTTGCGCTGGCAAGCTTTCAGGCGTTCTTTTTGCAGATGCTGCCGAACCCGCTGCTGACCATGGATCAGGTTCAGCTTTTAAAGTCAGACAACGTCGTGGCCGGGGAAGGCGTTTGCACGCTCAAAGATCTTTCAATTGCTCCGGCGGCACCCGACGTTATCGTGCCCAGCTATCTCTGGCCCTACCGCCCGCACGGGCAGTTCGACGCCGAGCCTGCGTGATTTGATCCGTCTCCTGACGGTCAAACCACGAAGTAAACATAAACCAGAAGCCCCGCGCCCAAAATCACCCGGTAAATCGTGAACGGCAACAGGCCGATGCGGTTGACCAAGGACATGAAAAACCAGATCGCCGCGTAAGCCGTGACAAAGGAAAGCAGCGCCGCCGTCAGCGCGCTCGCCTGCATGACGGCCTCGCCGGTCCGCAGCAGCTCGAGTGTCGCGAGGACACCCAGAATACCGATGGTCGGCAAGCTCAAGAGCATCGAGAACCGTGCCGCCTCCGACCGCTCATAACCCAAAAACCGCACCGCCGTGATGGTGATCCCCGTGCGGCTCGTTCCCGGAATAAGCGAGAGCACTTGAAAGAGCCCGACCACCACTGCCCCCATCATGGAAAGCTCGCTCAGGTTCTTGAAGCGCATGCCGATCCGGTCGGATTCAAACAGCAAAATGCCGAACACCAGCGTCGCCCAGCCGATCACCTCGGCACTGCGCAGGCTGTCCACCGCGCCGGTGAGGTAGAGCACCCCGCCCACCGCGACGGTGGGGATGGTGGCGATGATCAGCGCCCAAAGCAGCCTTGATTCGGCGGTACTGCGGCGCTGAACCGTGTGCACGGCGCCGGAAGCGAGCGCCCCCACGTCGCGGTGAAAATAGAGCATCACCGCAAAGAGCGAGCCCACGTGAACTGCAACGTCGATCAGCGGCCCCTGATCTTCCATACCCGTCAGCTCGGGCAGCAGGATCAGATGCGCGGAAGACGAAATGGGAAGAAACTCGGTAAGCCCCTGAATAATCGCAAGCAGAATCAGTTGTTCCAGGGGCATGGGCGGGGGCTCCGGCGTGGTTGGCGGCGCACTATACACATTCGCCCGCCGCTGGCGAGGTTTTGCAGATATGTCAGTATATCTGACATTTTAGCAATTGAATTCATGTGGAATCAGGGCGGTAGGAGGCGCCCCATGGCGGCAAAAGGTCTCGATTCTTAGAGTTAAGTCATAATAGCTGTCATTTTGATCGAAAAGTGTTTTGACTCTGTCAGACTCGCTACGGATATTGCTCGTTCTGCAACAGAAAGTCCCAAATGCCTCAAAAAATGCTGCGTTTCATTGACCGGGACCGCTCGCCTCCCGCCCAGCGCCCGCCCGGTGAACGGCGCGCCGACTTCGCCGAAATCTATGCCGAATACGCCGCCGAAAAGGCCGCCGGGCAGGCCGCGCGCTGTTCCCAATGCGGAGTGCCGTTCTGCCAGGTGCACTGCCCCCTCGGCAACAACATCCCCGACTGGCTGCGCGCAACAGCCGAGGGCCGGCTGGAAGACGCCTATGCCCTCGCCGCCGAAACGAACGCCATGCCGGAGATTTGCGGGCGCATTTGCCCCCAGGACCGGCTCTGCGAAGGCTCGTGCGTAATCGAGCAATCAGGCCACGGTACCGTCACCATCGGCGCCATCGAACGCTTTATTACGGAGACCGCTTGGCAAGAGGGCTGGGTAAAGCCGCTCCGCCCCGGCGCGCCAACAGGTCAATCAGTGGGCATTATCGGCGCGGGGCCCGCGGGCCTTACCGCCGCCGAGGGTTTGCGCGCGCGGGGCCATGACATTGCCCTCTACGACCGCCACGACCGCGCGGGCGGCTTGCTGACCTACGGCATTCCCAACTTCAAACTGGAAAAGCACGTGGTCGCGCGGCGGGTCGAGCGGCTCCAGGACGCTGGCATCGCCATCCAGCTTGAAGCCGAGATCGGGGGCGAGGTGAGCCTGGCCGAATTGCGCGAGCGTCATGAAGCCATCTTGATCGCCACCGGTGTTTACGGCGCCCGCGAGCTGTCCGTACCCGGAACAGCCTTGGAAGGCGTGGTGCCCGCACTCGATTATCTGATCGCCTCGAACCGTAAGGGCTTTGGCGATGCGGTTCCCGCATTTGAGAGCGGGCACCTGAACGCCCACGGTAAACGAGTTGTGGTGATCGGCGGCGGCGACACTGCTATGGACTGCGTCCGCACCGCCGTGCGGCAAGGCGCGAAAAGCGTTACCTGCCTTTACCGCCGGGACCGGGATAACATGCCGGGCTCTCTCCGTGAGGTGAGTCACGCCGAAGCCGAGGGTGTTGAGTTCACCTGGCTTGCAAGCCCGGTGCGCATTGAAGGTGAAAAAACCGTAGCGGGCGTATGCGCCGAGCGCATGCGCCTTGGCGCCCGCGACGGGGGCGGGCGGCAGCGCATCGAAGCCATTCCCGATACCGAGTTCCGCATGGACGCGGACATAGTCATCACCGCGCTGGGGTTCGACCCCGAGGATCTGCCCAGATTGTTTCACGAGCCGCTCTTGGGCGTGACGCGCGCGGGCACCCTCGCGGTGGACCCGCAAACGGGCGCGACGTCCATGCCAGGGGTTTTCGCCGCGGGCGACATTGTTCGCGGTGCTTCGCTCGTGGTCTGGGCCGTGCGCGATGGCCGCGAGGTCACACGCGCCATTGACAGTTATCTGGCCACTCAACGTAGCGGTACCGAGGCCCAGGCGTCATGACGCAAGACCCGCAAAGTTATCCACGTGAGCGCGAGCAGCTTACCCACGAAGGGCTTTATGACCCGGCAAGCGAGCACGACAGTTGCGGCGTCGGGTTCGTGGCCGCCATCGACGGCGCGCCGCGCCGCGAGGTGGTTGAAAAAGCCATCGCCGCGCTCAAGGCCGTATGGCATCGCGGGGCGGTGGACGCGGACGGCAAGACCGGAGATGGCGCCGGCATCCATCTTCAAATCAGCCAGGATTTCTTCCGTACACAAATTGCCCGCACGGCCCACAATGAAGTGACAGGCCGTATCGGCATCGGCATGATCTTTTTGCCCCGAACTGACTATGCCGCACAGGAAACATGCCGCACCATCGTCGAGACCGAGTTGCTCAAATTCAATCTCGGCATTTACGGCTGGCGCCAGGTGCCGGTGGATACCTCCGTGATCGGTAAAAAGGCGAATGCAACGCGCCCGGAGATTGAACAGATCATGTTTGATTGCGGCGAGAACGGCGGTCTCGCCGATGTCGAGCGCACGCTTTACATTGTGCGGCGGCGCATCGAGCGGGAAGTTCTCGCGCGCAACATAACGGATTTCTACATCTGCTCTCTATCCAGCCAATCGCTGGTCTATAAGGGCATGTTCCTCGCTGAGCAGCTCGCCACGTTCTATCCCGATCTCGCGGACCCCAAGTTCGTTTCCGCCTACGCCATCTATCATCAACGCTATTCCACCAACACGTTTCCCACCTGGAGACTAGCGCAACCCTTTCGCACCCTTGCCCACAATGGCGAGATCAACACGCTTAAAGGAAACACCAACTGGATGCGCAGCCATGAGTCGGCGCTGGCGGTGGCCGCGGTCAAGGCCGATGCCCCCGACATTCTGCCGATCATCCAAGAAGGATCATCGGATTCGGCGGCGCTCGATGCAGTCTTTGAAGTGCTGGTGCATGGGGACAACCCCGCGCCGCTTGCCAAACTCACCCTTATTCCTGAGGCCTGGTCGAAGAAAGTGCGCGCCATGCCCAAAGGGCACCGCGCCATGTACGACGTGCTGAACTCGGTGATGGAACCCTGGGACGGTCCGGCCGCCATCGCCGCCACGGACGGGCGCTGGGTCATCGGCGGCATGGACCGCAACGGCCTCAGGCCCATGCGCTATGCGGTGACCCGCGGCGGGCTTCTTTTACTGGGCTCGGAAGCGGGCATGGTCGCCGTGCCCGAAGGCGAAATCACCGAGAAAGGCCGCGTGGGGCCCGGGCAGCTTGTAGGCGTCGATCTTGCGGAAGGCGAACTGCTCCGCGACCGGGCGCTTAAAGATCATCTGTGTACGGTGCTTCCCTTCGGCACTTGGTCGAAAAGTATCATTGAGCTTGATGGCGACATTCGCACCGGCGCCGCGCCCACAGCCATAGAGAGCGGTGATCTTTTGCGGCGGCAGATCGCCGCTGGGCAAACGCGCGAGAACCTGGACCTGGTGCTTCAACCGCTTGTGGAAGACGCGAAAGAGGCCACCGGTTCCATGGGGGATGATGCGCCGCTGGCCGTTCTTTCCGATGAGTACCGGCCGCTTGCCCACTACTTCCGTCAAAACTTCAGCCAGGTGACGAACCCGCCCATCGACCCGTTGCGCGAAGACCGGATCATGAGCCTCAAAACCCGGTTCGGAAATTTGCGCGCGGTTCTTTCGGGCGAGTCGCCGCAAAAGGTGATCTTCACGCTGGAAAGCCCGGTTCTTTCAAGCAGCATGGTGGAGCGCCTGCGCGACGTGCTGCGCGACGGCGTTCATGAGATCGACTGCACCATGGCGGTTTCGGGCAGTGCTTGCCCGCCGCATGCCTTGCGCGACCGGCTTGAGGAGATCCGTCAGGAGGCGGAGGATGCGGTAAGGCGCGGGTTCGGTCATTTGATTCTGACCGACGAACATGTCGGCCCGGGCCGCGCCGGCCTTCCCATGATCCTCGCCACCGCCGCGGTGCAGACCCATCTTGTGAGCGCCGGACTGCGCACCTACACCTCGCTCAACGTGCGGACCGCCGAGACCATGCACCCCCATAGTTTCGCCGTGTTGATCGGTTGCGGTGCGACCACGGTGAATGCCTATCTCACTGAGGCGACCATTGTTGAGCGCCACGGGCGGGGCCAATTCGGCGAGCTGGACCTGGGCACCTGTATCGAGCGGTACATGCAGGCGATCGACGCGGGGCTTTTGAAGATCATGTCCAAGATGGGCATATCGGTGATCTCGTCTTATCGCAGCGGGTTCAACTTCGAAGCCGTCGGACTTTCCCGCGCGCTGGTGGCGGCGTATTTCCCTGGTGTTCAAAGCCGCATCTCGGGGCTGGGGCTTGCGGGGCTTCAAGAAAATCTGCTGGCGCGCCACTTGCGCGCTTTTGGGCCAGATGCCGAAGCGAACCTTGCCGTGGGCGGCTTTTACAGGTTTCGCGCGGGCACTGAAACGCACGGGCATGAAGGGCAGCTCATCCACATGCTGCAAACCGCAGTAACCCGCGGCGACTACGCCTTGTTCAAGAAGTACGCGCAAGCGGCGGCGGAGCAGCCGCCCATTTCGATCCGCGATCTGATGGGGTTCAACCCCCAAACCGGTTCCACCCCCGTTGAAGAGGTGGAATCGATCAACGAGATCCGCAAGCGTTTCGTCACCCCCGGCATGTCATTGGGTGCTCTATCGCCGGAGGCGCACCGTACGCTCAACATCGCCATGAACCGCATCGGCGCAAAATCCGATTCAGGAGAAGGCGGCGAAAACCCGGACCACTTCCATTCCGAACCGGGCGGCGACAACGCGGACAGCGCCATCAAGCAAATTGCATCGGCGCGGTTCGGGGTAACGGCGGAATATCTTACTCACGCCCGCGAGATTGAAATCAAAGTCGCCCAAGGCGCCAAGCCGGGCGAAGGCGGCCAGTTGCCCGGGTTCAAGGTCACCGATCTTATTGCCCGCTTCCGCCATTCAACGCCGGGGGTGACACTGATCTCACCACCGCCCCATCACGACATCTACTCAATCGAAGATCTCGCGCAGCTTATCTACGACCTCAAACAGATCAACGCCGATGCACGGGTTTGCGTGAAGCTGGTGGCGTCCGCGGGGATCGGCACCATCGCCGCGGGGGTCGCCAAGGCAAAGGCGGACGTTATTCTGATTTCCGGGCACGCGGGCGGAACCGGCGCATCACCGCTTACTTCGATCAAGTTTGCCGGCGCGCCGTGGGAGCTTGGGCTTGCCGAAGCCAATCAGGGTCTTACCC
>JANQLJ010000015.1 GCA_028280665.1 Alphaproteobacteria bacterium | reverse complement strand
TGCGCATCTGGCGCGAGCAAGTGGACGCCGCCCGCGCGTTGCGCGGCCATCCCCGCTTTCACATTGTGCGTTATGAAGACCTCGTCACTTCCCCTGACGAGGTGCAAGCCCGTCTTGTCAAGGAGTTTGCTTTTCTTGTGCGCGCGGCAGCCTTTTCATCTTACGGCGGCGAAGGAGCCGATGCGCTTGTGGAAGTGAACGCTTTGAACGGCGCGCGAGCCATTGAAGCTTCGCGCCTGGGCGTCTGGCGCGATCACATGGGCCGTGTCAAGCAACAGATCAAAATCCACGGCAACATCGATCAAAGCCTTATTGATTTTGCGTATGAAAAGAACTCGGGCTGGATGGACGAGCTTCAGTACATCCCGCGCGACGAAACGCCGTCGCTTACGCCTGAAACTCTCGACACCGGCAAAGCCGCAAGCAAGGAGATAAAGCGCTGGCTGCACGCGGGCGCTTACCTGCGCCGCCGCGCGCTTGGGTTTTAGCTGCGAAAAACCTGATCGGCCCAGATGTAGTCGTGGGAATAGGCAGCGCCCGTCAAAGTCTCAATCATAAACTGCCCGATGCGCTCGGCAGAAAAATGTTCCCGATAAAACGCGCGGCCCTTTGCCGCCACGTGCTTGCGGCGCGCGTCATCGGTATTGAAAGCGCGCACCTTGTCCGCAAGATCGTCCGCGTCCTTAAAGAAGGCGAGCATGTCTTCTGTAAAGAACCGCTGAAGCCCGCTTTCAGCGTTTACAAAGGCCAAGATGCCGTTGCCCATGAGCTGTGCAATGCGGTCCGAGGAATAAAGCGGCCAGCCTTCGAACCGGTTGAGCGACAATCCCATCTTTGCGGCCTCGAGCAGGTCTTCGTATTCGCGGCCCCAAATGGCGGGAAAGCCGTGCATCCCAAAAGACGCAAAGCGCACGCCGCCGCCCGCAAGCGCATTGTGCAGATCCTTCACAAGTGCGTAGCGTGTGTCGGTGACGTTGCCGACACCGCAGAAGATCAAATCCCACTCGAATTCATCTTTTGTGGAGTTGTCGTGATCTTCGACCGCCGGGTCGGTGGCGTTGGGGATATAGGCGACGAAGTTGTCCCGCGTGAGGAACTGCCTCAATGGATCGCCGCTTGTGGTGATGAAGATGCCGTCGACCGCCTCCATGCGCGCCCGGATGGCGGCGACATTGCCTTCATCGAAAAGCGGATCGACATTGCGCAAGCCGATTCGCACCCCCTGGACCAGCGCGCGGACGCTTGCAAGGGTCTGGTTGGTGATAAGATCGGCGTGACCCACCAGCAGGACGTCGGGCCGAAAGTTCTCGCACATCTCCAAAAGCCGCCGGTTCGCCGCCGCCCGGCCCAGGGGCTTGATGCGCAAGGGCGCGGCGAACTGCGCAATGTCACGATCTGAAAAGACTTCCGTTTTGTAGTTCGCCCGCACCAGGCCGTTAAAAAGCGTGCGCTCGGGGCTCACGCGGACACGGCCATAGCGGCGGATTTGCATATTGTCGACTTGCAGGACTCTCATGTGGCCTTTCTGGCCGAGAGTGCGGCGATGCGCAAGCTTGTGCCCGGGCCTAGGTGAATGCGAAAGTCGCCGCCGATGGAAGAAGGCAAAGCGCGTCCATGACCGAAAAGGTCTTTGTCATAGGGTTTCAACGAACCGGCACCACTTCGGTGGGCGCGGCCCTTGAGGTCTTGGGCTATCACCTGGGCGGCGCGTTCGGCGCCGAGGGCCCGCGCGGGGTTCCTTTGCAACTGCCCATCACGCAAGCCAAGCTCGCCGAGGCGGCACGGTCCGCGGCTTTGCGCGCCGACGCCTTTGCGGACAATCCCTGGCCCTTGGTGTTCCGGGAAATGGACGCGGCCTTTCCAGGCTCCAAGTTCATTCTCACGCGGCGCGACCCGGCGGGTTGGATCGACAGCATGATGCGCAACTTCGGCGAGGCGTCCGATCCCATGCGCAGCTTCATCTACGGTTACGGGGCCCCCGCCGGCCGCGAGACGGAATATCTCTGCCGCCATCAACGGCATATCGACGACGTTCTGGGGTACTTCGCGGCGCGACCAGACGACCTGTTGGTGGTGAACCTGGACGGCTGGACGTGGGACGACCTTTGCGGCTTTCTCGACAAGCCCCTGCCCCATGTGCCGCTGCCACACATAGCGCGGCCCGAAGCGCCGCCGCGCTCCTTCGCGCGCCTGACACAAATGATGCAAGGCCTCCTAAAACGTGGCGCTTGACGCCCGGCCATGGCTGGCGCAAGAAGCCGCTCCACCACCAACGTTGCGCGGGCCATGAGAATTCTGTTCATCACCTCGAACCGGCTGGGAGACGCCATCCTTTCAACAGGCGTGCTTGCGCACTTTTTGCACGATCATCCGGGTGCGGAGATAACGGTAGTCTGCGGCAAGATCGCGGCGCCCATGTTTCGCGCCGCCCCCGGACTGAAAGAGATCATCGCGGTTGAAAAGCAGCGCTTCTCGCTGCATTGGCTGGGGCCGTTTGCGCAGTTTGCCCTTCGCCGTTGGGATTTGATGGTGGACTTACGCGACGTTGCCATCATGAAGCTGATCCCAGCGCGGCGGCGCATCTTCGGCGCGGCCGCAAGCGGGATGCGTCACCGCCTGGAAGATTTTGCCGAGCTGACCGGCGCGGGCGGAACGGTCCCCGCCCCCCATTTCTGGTTCGACGAAGCAGCGCTCGCCAAGGCCCATCTGCTGGTGCAGCCGGGCCCGCCCGTGATCGCCGTCGCGCCGGTAACGGGCCCCTTGCGCAAACTCTGGCGGCCGGACCGGTACGCGGCGGTGCTCGAAGCGCTGACGGGCCCAACGGGTCCCCTGCCGGGCGCGCGCATTGCGGTGTTCGCCGCCCCCGATGAAGGGCCTCGCGCCCGCGCGGTGACGAGCCTTTTGCCCACGGACCGCACGCTCGATCTTGTGGGCGCCACGGACCCGCTCGAAGCCGCCGCTGCGATCGCCGAGTGTTCGTTCTTTCTCGGGGTGGACTCAGGGCTGATGCACGCCGCTGCAGCCCTCGATGTTCCGACCGTGGGACTCTTTGGTCATCACGGCGTCCCGCAAGTCTACCGACCCTGGGGGGTGCAGACCGCTTACGTGCACCGGCGCAATCCCGATTGGGACCCGGCGGACAAGCCTTCGGCCATGGATGCCATCGAAGTGGACGAAGTGGTCGAGGTGTGCACGGCGCTTATGCGGCGCGCGGGGCTTAGCTAAGGGTCAGGTTTCTAAGGATCAGGTTGCCGGGGCCGCCGGATTTGCGGTAAGACGCGGGGATTCTCAGGAGCGCCGGATTAGCTCAGCTGGTAGAGCAACCGCCTTGTAAGCGGTAGGTCGTCCGTTCGAGTCGGACATCCGGCACCACCCTGACCGCAGGTGCAGCGTCAACGAATGTCAATCGGCCTCGCCTGCATCCGTTTCATCGCCCCAATTCTGGTTTACCCACTCACTGAAGCTGCCCGCGTTTTCGCCGGAGGCTTGCTGCGTGGTGGCGGGTTCAGACACTGGCGCTCCGCCCGAAGCAGGCGGCAACACCTGATACTCGGAAACCGGCCGAACCGGCGGCGTAGCCGTGGTAAAGACCGCGGAAGATGCAGGAGACGCATCAGGCACATTAGGCGCCTCGGCATCAGGCACGAGCCGTAGCGCCGGTGCGCTGTCGGACGGAGAAGCCGTTGGCGGCGTTAAAGTGGAAACTTCCACTTCAGGCGCGGGCTGGGCTTCGATGACCTGCTCTTCCGGTTCTTCAGCAGGCGCCGAACACAAAAACGGAATGATGGCCAAGACCTTGCAGATACCCATCTCTTGCCACTCCTTCTCCCCCCGCGCGCTAGTCTGACATATCAGGCGCGGTCCCGCCAAGCCGCTTCGCGTGAAGCCGCTCAGCGCTCGGTCAGCTTGCCGCCCGCGTAGAGAAGCCCGGGCGGCACGCTGTCGGTGCGGCCCAGGGTCTCGTCATAGACAAAGGCCGTGGAGCAATAGGGGCAGATGATCTGCACCCCGTCGCCCATGTCGAGATAGACGTGCGGGTGATCGTGGGGTGGCAGCGCGCCGATGCACTCAAACTCCTTGGCGCCGATGCGGACGTTTTTCTTGCCCGCTTCGTTGTGGAACTTGGGATAGGTGGTTTGTGCCTCGGCCATCGCCTGCGCCCTCAAGGTTGAAGTGCAGGCGAGAACCTAGCGGATTTCGGTTGAAATGGAAGAGCCGCGGGCGCGAACGCTTATTGATCCGGCTGCGGGGCGGCCTCGGCGGGTGCGGGAAACCCTCGCGCCATTTGAACAAAGGCGCTGCCGATTTCCGCCCGCCATACCGTCAGATTAAGAGTGGGGTGCAATCCCATCAGCCACCAGCTTCCCGAGATGCCGGCCATAAGCGCGATGACCGCGAGGATACGGCCGCCGAACCCGGAGCGCATTTGCTCGAGCGCAATGAGTGTCGGCGGAACGGCAAAGGCCCACAGATAAGCCGGGTGGCTGAGCACACCCAGGTAAGTGGTCACGACGCCCGCCACCATCGCAACACCCGCCATGATCAGTGTCGCGCGCAGCATATTGAAGCCCGCAAACACCCCGCTGAGTGACAGCATCAAAACCGGAAAAGCCAGAAAGAGCCCCGCGAGCACCACGCCGGCAACCGCGACGGGCGCATTCCCCATCATGAAGGGCCAGGGTTCGAGACCCACGCTGCCACCCCAAAGGCGCGGCGCGCCGGTGAGGCTCTGCAGAAAAAGCCCCGCCTCCCCGGTCAGGGCGAAATGCGCGGCGATCAAAATGGCAAACACCGCAAGCGGCAAAACCGCAAGGGCCATGTAGGTTGAACCGGGCATCGCCGCCATGAATTGCTGGCGCGACGCGAAAACAAGAAACGGTGCGGCCACAAGAAGAATGTAAAAGCCCAGCGGGCTTGAAAGGAGAATGCCCGTGTAGGCGACGCCCACCAAAAGCCCCCCGCGCAAGAACTGGTCCCGCGCCAGCGCCATAACCCCCAGGCCAAAGACGTAAGTCATGAGCAGCGCCCAGGCGAGACCGCTGCCGCTGGTGGCGGCGTAGAGAAAGATCGGATTGGCCACCAGCACCGTCATAAGCGCAAGCGTGAACAGGAACCCCGACCCAGTTGCATGCAGCCGCAAAAACCCGAGCGCGACCAGAACTGCCGCCGCAAAGCAATCCGCATAGTAAGGCGCGGCGCCGGTAAACACGCCAACTTCAAAGAGCCCGCGGCTGAACAGATAAGGCACGACCGGATAGACCCGGCCAAGGCTGTCGGCGGCGGCCCCGGAAGTCGCCGTGAGCACCCCGAGCAGGCGCGATGCACCTGGGTCGCTAAAACCGTTCGTCAGCAATTGGCTTGTGAGCAAGGCGAAGGCCGCCAGGGCAACCGCGAACACACCGAGCCCCAAGAAGCCCGATAAGAGGCCCGATGGCGACCGCGCGTCTGGCACGCTCCCGTTTTGTGAAAACTCCCCGCTCGCCATGCCCCTGTGCTCAGCCTCTTCTTTTGGCTCTTCTTTCGGCCTGTGCGTTAACCAGACCGCCCGCAAACAAGGGCGATCTCCGAAAGGGACCTGCAAGTCCCAGGCCTCGGCTGGCGGCGCGAGGGGCTAGCGGCGATGTTTATGCGTTTTGCAGTTTGAGTGAGGAATACCTGATAAGCCCCTGAAACAAAGCGGGTTTTAATCCTGCTTCAGAGAACCGGCTTTAGCGCCTGTTGCGGGCGGGCGGTCAAACGTGAACGAAATGGCTCGATTTGACACAAGCCGGAAAGCAAGAAGGGCGGCCCGGTAAGGCCGCCCTTCTGTGAACTCTCTCGATGGGAGAGCGGTTAGCTCGCTTGCAGCTGCTCCGCCACGCTTTGCACCTGAGCGGTGCAGCCCCGCTCCGCCATCCAGTTGATCAACTGACCGGCATCGTCGGTTTCTGGCAGCACGTGAACGGTAAAGCTCACCGGCAGCGGCGTGTTGGCCATGAATATCTCAAAATACGCGCCATCGCTATAGGTCAAATCCTCGGGCCAGGCGACGCTGTATTGTAGCGAACCCCAGAGCACTTGAACCGTTTCACCGGTTTCCGCCGAAGTCAGATCGCCCACGGTCCAATCGCCCAGGCCGTCGGTCGAGGCTTCGCGGTAGAGGCCGAACTCACCGCCTTGCCGCAAGCACGTATCGCCGCCCACCGCCGTGTCGACCACGGTGCCGGGAAGGATCATGTTCGGCTTCAAGTCCTGAATGCCGCGCACCCCACCGATTTCCGGCGAGCCTTCGTCGGTTTCAAAAACCGCGGACGCCAGCGTTTCGGCAAACGATCCCGAAACCCGGTCGCCGCTCGGGATGGGGCCTTCGTGGGGCCCGCTCAGCTCGACCATCCGGCTGGAGATCGTGAGGATCGACAGCGCCGCGCCGTCGGCGAGCGAAATCGTCGCGCCGTCGGCAAGAGAAGTGCCCACGGGGTAAGCATCCGATGTGGACGAGATAACCGTTCCTTGTTCGGCAAAAGCAGGGCCCGCCGCACCGATCGCCAGCGCTACGCCTACTCCCGCCGCCAAAATCGCGTTCCAAGCACGCATTGTCTTATCGCCTTTCTTCCGTCTCGTTCAGGCGCCCCGCCCGAACCTTGCGGCAAATGCATGAGACCTATAATACGATTTTTAAGGCCCCTCCGGCAAATGCTGCGAGGGAGATATGCGGTTAACGTTGATGATTCGTAAGGCCTGGCGGGGGAATCTGTGACAGACGAACAGGAACGGCGCGGGCCCCTAACCCAAGCGTTTACCGCGATTTTCTCCGTCGAGGGCTTCTGGATTGCCGCAATTGTGATCGCCACGGCGGCATTCCTGCTGTTTCTGCCCAATTTCCTGCCCGTCTCCGCGACGGTTGAGGAGTGGTCGCGGGACGTTCGCGTGGCCGCCGCAACCCGCCCCGAGCCCCAGAACGAAGACATCGTCTTTATCGCCCTTACGGACGAAACGCTCGACCTGCCCCAATTCCCCTACCGCCTGCCCGTTGACCGCAGCTTCATGGCGGAACTTGTCCGCACGCTCGAAGCCAAGGGCGTGCGCGCTATCGGGATCGACGTTCTCTTCGACCGCTGGACCGAGCCCGAAAAGGACGCGGACTTCATAGCGGCCCTCCGCGAGACGCAAATTCCGGTGCTTCCTATTTGGGGCGATGAAAACATCGGCGTCGTTGGCAGGCGGCTTGAGATCCTGGAAGAAGTGGTGGGGGACGGGCCTTCGGGCTTTGGGCTTTTGCTGCACGACCGTTCCGACGGCACGGTGCGGAACCACCGGCCCGTGTGGGACCCTGAAGGCCGCATCCGTTACAGCCTTCCCGCCGCCATCGCCGAGGCGGTGGGCGTTACCAACATCCCCACTGAAACCCATCCCATCGCCTGGCGTGGCACGCCGCCGGACGGCGCGCCCCCATTTCGTCAGTACCCGGCGGAAACCGTACAGTACCTTCCCGCGGACTGGCTTGAGGGCAAGATCGCGCTGATCGGCGTTGACCTTGTCGACATCGACCGCCACAGGACGCCCACGGGCATTATCGCGGGCAGCGGCCGCATTCCCGGAATTTTGGTGCACGCCCACGTGCTCGGCCAGTTGCTCGACGGGCGCCGCGTTATCGAAACACCGACCCTGGGGCGGTTCGTCATTCTTCTGTTCATGGCAATCGTCGGCGTCACCATCGCCATTCCCCAATGGCCTTTGTGGATCAAGACCATCATCGGTGTGGGGCTGACCGCCGGCTATCTAGCCATTGTGGTCTGGGCCTATTACGCGAGCCTCATCATGCTGCCCGCCCTGATGCCCGCCTTTTCGCTGTTGGCTGCCTCGTCGCTCGGGAGCGTTTTCGTGGGCCGCCAGGAACGCGCCAAGCGCGCTTACATCCGCAGCGCCTTTTCAAGGTACATCGCGCCGGGTGTCGTGGCGCGGCTTGACAAAAACCCCGACGCGCTGGAACTGGGCGGCGAGCGGCGGGAAGTCACGTTCATGTTCTCCGACCTCGCGGGCTTCACGTCCATGTCCGAAAAGCTCACGCCGACCGAGCTTGCCGACGTGATCAATGCCTATCTCGACGGCGCGGGCGATATCATCCTCAAGCATGGCGGCACCATCGACAAATTCATCGGCGACGGGATCATGAGCTTCTTCGGCGCGCCCGAAGCCCAGGACGACGATCCCGACCGCACGGTCGCCTGCGCGCTCGAGTTCGATGAGTTTTCCGAAGGCTTCGGCAAGGAATGGCGTGACAAGGGCGTTCCCGTGGGTGTAACGCGCATTGGCATCCATACGGGCCAAGCGATTGTCGGGAACTTCGGCGGGCGGCAGCGTTTCGATTACACGGCGCTGGGCGATGTGGTGAACGCGGCCTCCCGCATGGAAGGGGCCAACAAACAATTCGGCACGCGCATGCTCGTCAGCGATGAAACACGCCAGCGCACCAACCGCGCCCACTATAGGCCCGTGGGGGACCTCGTGCTTGTGGGCAAGGATGAAGCCATTCCCTGTTTCGAGCCCCTGCACAAGGACGAAGCCACCTCAAAGCGCGTCAAGAAATACTGCGAAATCTATGAAATGATCCGCGCCGGAAGCTCAAAGGCGCTCGATGCCTTCAAATCCTACGCCGATCAGTACCCGGACGACCCCTTGGGCAAATACCACTTTGAGCGGCTCAAGGCGGGCGAGACCGGCACGCGGATTGTTCTTACGTCAAAGTAGTCAGGCTGAAACGCCGGGCTCGATGGTGCGCTCCCCATCGCCCACGATCGAGAAGGCGCCCCAATAAAGCGGGTGCGACCAGTAAACCGGCAGGCTGTTCCCCGCTTCGTTGAAGATGCCCATTTGCGAGCGTTGAAGCGCCTCGGCAACACCGATGCCCGGCTCACGGCCAAGTTCACCGAACAGGGAGGTCATGGTGCGCACGGTCGATTCCGATTCCACAAACCAGTGGGAGACCAGCATGGCGCGCGCACCCGCATAAAAGAAGCTGCGCGCAAGGCCCGAGAGGCTTTCCCCGCCGCGGCCATCGCCACCGCCCGTGTTACAGGCCGAAAGAACGATAAGGTCCGCATCGAGCCGAAGGTCGAGGATCTCGCTTGCGGTCAGGAACCCGTCGCCGTCTCCGTTGCCGTTCTCAGCCGAGGTCAGCAAGGCGGGCTGCAGCTCGCATTGCAGGTCCGTGGGCAGAAGGCCGTGAGTTGCGAAATAAACCACCCGGTAGTC
>JANQLJ010000009.1 GCA_028280665.1 Alphaproteobacteria bacterium | reverse complement strand
GCGCAGGCGCGGTGATCGCGTTCCTTGCGCTTTCCGCCTATGGCCGCGTGCCCGCCATGCTCAATTTCACGTCAGGCCCCCGGGCGCTCAGGGCCGCGTGCAAAATGGCCGAGATAGATACCATCGTCACCGCGCATTTGTTTGTGGAGCGCGGCGGGTTTCACGATCTCATCAAGGATCTCGAAGGCACCGCGAACATCGTTTACCTGGAAGACGTGCGCGAGAACCTCTCGCTCATGGACAAGGTGGCGGGCGGCGCCGGGCCGTTCATCCCCTGGGCCTTCATGGCGCGGCCGCATGTGGATTCCCCCTCCGTGGTGCTCTTTACCTCCGGCACCGAGGGCGACCCCAAGGGCGTCGTGCTCTCCCACGCCAATGTGGTCGCCAATATCGAACAGGTGCGCGATCACATCGAGCTTTACGAGAACGATGCGGTGTTCAACCCGCTGCCCACGTTCCACTGTTTTGGGCTGACCGTGGGGGCGCTGATGCCTATGCTTATCGGCATTAAGGCGGTGTTCCACCCCACCCCGCTTGAGGCCAAGAATATCGCCAAGCGCATACGCAAGACCGGCTCCACCATCCTGCTCGCCACCGATACCTTCATGAACCAGTATGCACGCGCGGGCAGTCAGGGCGATCTCAACTCTTTACGCATCGCCGTGTGCGGCGCCGAGCGCGTGAAGGACGAAACGCGCCAGCTCGTGAAGCGCAAATACAATATCGATCTTCTCGAAGGCTATGGCGCAACGGAAGCAGCCCCCGTGGCCGCCGCCAACAAGCTCGAGGCTAATCGCCCGGGCACCGTGGGTGTGCTCATGGCGGGGATGGACTACAAGCTTGAATCCGTGCCTGGCATCGACGAGGGCGGCAAGCTCCTCATCAACGGGCCTAACATCATGATGGGGTACCTCAAGGTGGATAACCCGGGCGTTATTCAGCCCCCTGACGATGGCTGGCACGACACCGGCGACATTGTCACCGTGGACGAAGACGGCTACATCGCCATCCGCGGGCGGGTGAAGCGCTTTGCCAAGGTGGGCGGCGAGATGGTCTCCCTCGCGGTGGTCGAAAACTGCGCTACCTCGCTTTGGGAGGACAATATGCACGCCGCCGTCGCCATTCCCGACGCGCGCAAGGGCGAGCAGATTATTCTCCTCTCGAATCACAAAGGGGCCAACCGGGCCGACATGGTGAGCTTTGCCAAGAACCACGGGGTCACCGATCTCGCCGTGCCGCGGCAGGTGCTCTACGCGCCGGAGATTCCCATCCTCGGCACGGGCAAGATCAACTATGGGCAAGTGCAGCACATTGTGGACGACCTTCTCGCCGGTGCGATGGAAGTAGAAGTAAAAGCCGAACCGGAACCGGCGGCGCCCATCGCAGCACCGGAACCAGAAGCGCCCGTTGATGAAGCGGCTCCCGAAGAACCTTCAGCTATCGGCGAGGAAGAAGCCCTCGAACACGAGGTGGAAGAACTTGCGGAGGATGCGGCTCGCGCCAACGGCGAAGACGTTGCCGAGACGCCGCAAGAACCCGAAGACATCGCCCAAGCCGAAGAGCCCGAAAAACCTAAAGGCCCGGACGCGCCTTCGGTTTGACCGTTTTCTTGTTTGACGTTACCCGGAGCGTTCGCGCCGGGAGGGGGTGGCCAATAAACAGCAATGTCATTCCGGACGTTACGCGAGCCCAAGGCCTATGGCCTTGGGTTGCGAACGTTAGATCCGGAATCTTGCTCCCCGACTCGCCGTTCGAGATTCCGGGCTCCTCGCTTTGCTCGGCCCCGGAATGACGTAGAAGGAATTTTCCTATATGTGCAGTGCCCGCCCGTAAGCGTCGAGAACGCTTTCGTGCATCATCTCCGATAGCGTCGGGTGCGGGAAGACGGTGGCCATGAGTTCAGCCTCGGTGGTTTCCAGCGTGCGCGCCACCGCATAACCCTGGATCAACTCGGTCACTTCAGCGCCAATCATGTGTGCGCCCAGAAGCTCGCCGGTTTTGGCGTCGAACACGGTCTTGATCAGCCCTTGATCGTCGCCGAGCGCAATCGCCTTGCCGTTTCCCATGAAGGGAAAGCGGCCGACCTTGACCTCGCGCCCGGCTTTCTTGGCCGCCTCTTCGGTAAGGCCCACGCTTGCCACCTGCGGCAGGGAATAGGTGCAGCCCGGAATGTTGCCCGTATCCATGGGATGAACGCCTTTGACGCCCGCAATGCGCTCGGCCACCATCACCCCTTCGTGGGAGGCCTTGTGCGCCAGCCAGGGCGGCCCGGCAAGATCGCCAATGGCATAGACGCCGGGACCGCCCGTCTCCGCCCATTCGTTTACAACTACATGGCCGCGGTCCACGCGCACGCCCGCCGCTTCAAGACCCAAATCCTCCGTATTCCCCGTAATGCCCACCGCGAGGATCACGCGGTCGACATCAAGGGTCTCGGTTTTTCCGTCTTTCAGCTTGATGGCCGCCTTGACGCTGGACCGGCCCTTGCCGAGCCGCTCGACGGTGGCGGAGGTATGGATGGTCATACCTTGTTTTGCGAAAGCCTTTTCCGCAAGCGCGCTGATCTCCGCGTCTTCCACGGGCAGAATGCGGTCAAGCACCTCGACCACGGTCACTTCCGTGCCCATGGTGCGGTAGAAACTCGCAAACTCTATGCCGATGGCGCCCGAGCCGATCACTAGCAGTGACTTCGGCATCGCGTCGGGCACCATCGCTTCCTTGTAGGTCCAGACGAGTTTGCCGTCAGGTTCCATACCCGGCAGATGACGCGCCCGCGCGCCGGTGGCGAGGATGATGTTCTTGGCGGCGATTTCTTCCGCCTTGCCGTCCTTACCCGTGACCGCGACTTTGCCCTTCCCCACCAGCTTCGCCGTGCCGTCGATTTGCGTGACTTTATTTTTTTTCAAAAGAAACCCGACGCCCTTGGAAAGCCGCTCCGCGACGGCGCGCGACCGTTTCACCACCGCGCCCGCGTCAAAGCCCACATCCCGCGCCGAGAGGCCGAACTCCCCTGCGTGGTCCATGAGGTGTTTGACCTCCGCTGACCTGAGCAGCGCCTTGGTGGGAATACAGCCCCAGTTGAGGCAAATACCGCCCAGGTGCTCGCGCTCGATGCACGCGGTCTTGAGGCCCAGTTGCGCAGCGCGGATCGCCGCCACGTACCCGCCCGGCCCCGCGCCGATCACCACAACATCGAAGGATTGAGTCATGAGGTCACGCTTTCTTCGCGCGCGGGCCTGCGAAAAGCCAGATGATCAGCCCCACAATGGGCACGAAGATAAGCACAAGCACCCAGGCGATTTTGGTGCCGTCGCTCTCATCGCAGCGGATGGTCTGAATAAGCGCCCAAATCCACACCCCAAGGAAGAGCAGGTAAACGAGTATGAGGCTCATCATTGGAAAAAAGGGAAGAAAGAAGCCGTCGTGCATGGGGCTCTCCTACAAAAGCATCGTCACAGGGTCTTCGATGAAGCGCTTGAAATGACCGAGGAACTCCGCGCCCATGGCACCGTCCACCACCCGGTGATCGCAAGAAAGCGTCACCGTCATCACCGTTGCCACCGCAAGCGCGCCGTTCCGCACGATGGGCCGCTGTTCGCCCGCGCCGACGGCTAGGATCGCCGCGTGAGGAGGGTTGATCACCCCGGTAAAATTCTTGATGCCGAACATGCCAAGGTTCGAGACCGAGAACGAACCGCCCTGATAGTCCTCGGGCATGAGCTTGCGGTCTTTCGCCTTTTGCGCCAGCGCGGCGGCTTCCTTTGAAATCTCGGCCAGCCCCTTTTCGTCCGCTTCCCAGATGATCGGCGTGATCAGCCCATCGGGAATCGCCACCGCCATGGCGATATCCGCGTGATGATGCAAGAGGATCTTGTCCCCCGCCCACGAGGCGTTGACGCCGGGCGAAAGCCTGAGCGCCAGGGCCGAGGCCTTGATGACGAAATCGTTCACCGAAATCTTGTAGGCGGGCTTGCCGCCCTCGCCCTTGGGCGCGGTTTCGTTCAAATCCCTCCGTGAACGGAGCAGTTTATCGATCTCGCAATCGATGGTGAGGTAATAATGCGGCACATCGCGCTTGGCCACGGTCAACCGCTGGGCGATGGTCTTGCGGATATTGTTGAGCGGCACTTCCTCGTAGGACCCGGGCTCGAGCCCCATCTGCCCCGGCGTTTGCGCAGGTGTTGGCGCGGGCGCTTCAAGCGGCGCGCGGGCGGCACCCTTGCCAGCCGCCTCCACATCCACCTTGACGATGCGCCCACCGGGGCCGCTACCCGCGAGCGCCCCAAGATCGATCCCCGCTTGCGCGGCAAGGCGTTTGGCAAGGGGGCTTGCCTTGATGCGCCCGTTGCCTTTAGGAGCCGCTTGCAGCGCAGAAGACGGCGCGGGCGCACTTTTCGCGGGCTGCACTGGCTGCACGGGTTGTGCAGGCGCAGGGTCCGGGCCGCCGTTCTTGGCAACACTTTCCGCCACCGCTTTGTCTTCACCGTCTTCGAGCAACACGGCGATCAACTCGTTGACCTTGACCCCTTCGGTGCCCTCCCCCACCAGGATTTTGCCCACGGTGCCTTCATCCACCGCTTCCACTTCCATGGTGGCCTTGTCGGTTTCGATCTCGGCAATCACATCGCCGGGCGCCACCGCATCGCCTTCCTTCACGTGCCATTTGGCGAGCGTGCCCTCTTCCATGGTGGGCGAGAGCGCCGGCATGAGGATTTGGATGGGCATGGCTTAGTCGTTGCTTCCCGGGCCGACGAGGGGGTCGCTCCCCACGATGGGGACTTTGGAGAACACCACGCCAAGCGCGCCTACGGGGTTGCCTTCCACGGTCTCACCAAGGGGATGCACCGACATGGCACTGCCGTCTTCGTTCATGCGCCATTGCAGAAGGCTGCCGCGCCCGCCGTCGAGATCGTAGGCGCCGTGAAGCTGGCGGTCGGAGTCTTCGCTATAGTAACTTTGCTCGAACTCGTCCCGGCTCCAGTCTTGCGGATAGTCATATTCGACAAAGGCGCCCGCTTCTTCGTCGTAGCTCATAAAGCCTTCGCGCTCTTCCTCGCCCGCGGTCTCGGTAAAGTAATAGAGCTCCCCGCCCGCTGCGGGCTCAAAGCTGCGTTCGACCGTTTGGCAATCGCTCTCGGCGGCGCAGGTCTCGTAAGTCCAGTTGCCTACAAGCTGATCGACCGCGTGCGCCCGCGCGTCGTCACCCGATTGCGCGAACGCCGCGCCGGTCAGGGCCGGCAATGCAAGCACGAATATGAGAGCTGTCCTGTTCATAACGCTACTCCTTATAACACACCGCTTTCGCCGCCGCGATGATGTCGGCCACCTGCGGCAAGGCCATCTTTTCAAGGTTCGCCGCATAAGGCAGCGGCACGTCCTTGGCGCTGACGCGCAAGACCGGCGCGTCGAGATCGTCAAAGGCCTCGCTCATTAAAGTGGCGGAAAGTTCCGCGCCGATGCCGCACACGGGCCAGCCTTCTTCCACGGTGACGCAACGGTTCGTCTTGCGCACCGAATTGATGACAGTCCCGGTGTCGAGCGGGCGCAAGGTGCGGAGGTCGATCGCTTCGGCGCCGATCCCCACGCCTTCGAGCGCCGCCACCGCCTCCATCACATATTCCATGCCCCGGCTGTGAGAGACGAGCGTTACGTCGGCGCCTTCCTTCACCACCCGCGCGCGGCCGATGGGCAACACATAGTCGTCGAGCTTGGGCACATCGAAGCGCTTGCCGTAAAGAAGTTCATGCTCAAGAAACACGACCGGGTTGGGATCGCGGATCGCCGCCTTGAGCAGGCCCTTGGCGTCCGCCGCGGTCCAGGGAGCGATGACTTTCAGCCCGGGCACATGGGCATACCAGCTTGAATAATCTTGGCTGTGCTGGGCGGCCACGCGCGCGGCCGCGGCGTTAGGTCCGCGAAAGACAATCGGGCAACCCATTTGCCCGCCGGACATATAGCGCGTCTTGGCGGCGGAATTGATAATCTGGTCGATCGCCTGCATGGCGAAGTTGAAGGTCATGAACTCAACAATGGGGCGAAGCCCCCCGAAGGCCGCACCCACGCCCACACCGGCAAAGCCGTGTTCGGTAATGGGCGTGTCGATCACCCGCCGGTCGCCGAACTCATCGAGAAGCCCCTGGCTGACCTTGTAGGCGCCCTGGTAATAGGCAACCTCCTCACCCATCAGGAACACAGTTTCATCGCGGCGCATTTCCTCGGCCATGGCATCGCGCAAGGCCTCGCGCACGGTGAGTTCAGTAAACTCCGTACCGGCGGGAACGTCCGGGTCCTGAGCAATCTCTAGGGCAGCCGGTGCGACGGCGGCGGGCGCTTCCGGCGCGGGGGTTTCAGCCGCCGGAGCTTCAGCTTGCGCCGGGGGCGGCGCGCTGACCGCGCCGTTAATGCTACCTGCATCCTCGCCGTCTTCAAGTAAGATAGCGATGGGCTCGTTAACCTTGACGTTGTCGGTCCCGGCGGGAACGAGCAGCTTGCCCACGGTCCCTTCATCGACGGCTTCCACTTCCATGGTCGCCTTGTCGGTTTCGATCTCGGCAATCACATCACCGGGGGCGACGTTGTCGCCCTCCTTCACCAGCCATTTGGCGAGGGTCCCCTCCTCCATGGTGGGAGAAAGCGCCGGCATGAGAATTTCCGTGGGCATGCTGCTCGTCAGGTCCCTTTAGCTCAGAAGAAGATCGGCCAGGCGACCATCGCCGTGCCCACAATGCCGACAACCCAGGCAACGGTCCTGAGCCACGGCACGCCTACAAGATAGAGAATCCCGTGCGCCACGCGGCTATAGAAAAAGAGCTGCGCGCCGAGGGCACTCATCGCGTCCGCCGCGCCGGTCATCACCACAATCAACGCAAACGGCGCAAAAAGGATCAGCCCCTCGCGGTGATTGTCCACATTGCGCATGGCGCGTGCAAACGCACCCGTCGGCGCGGGCAGATCGTCGCGGGACCCCGCAAGCTGCGCAAACGAGCGCTGGGGCTGGGCGAAGACTGCGGACGCAACGATCATGACAAACAGCCACACCGTCGCCAGGGCGAGCATGAGAAGTTCAATTGGCATTTTTATTCACTCCTTTTGTTTCCTCCCCGTGTTCCCTCCTTCGAGGTTCGACGCAACGCCACTTACACACGATCCGGCTTTGGCCTCTCAAGCCTCCGCCAAAACGTCCGTATAAAGCTCTTCGGGCGCAGGTTCCGGTGAGCTTTGGGCGAACTCCGCCGCCTCGGTCACCTCTGCGCGGATTTCTTTATCAATTGCTTTCAGCTCGTCTTCGTTTGCGAACTTTGCATCGAGCAGCATTTTTTTCACATGCTCAATGGGGTCGTGATGCTCGCGCGCGTCCGGGACCTCTTCGCGGGTCCGATACTTCGCCGGGTCGGACATGGAATGACCGCGATAACGGTAGGTCTTCATCTCAAGTACAATGGGCCCCTTCCCCGCGCGCGCATGAGCGATGGCCTTCTCAGCGGCGGCCTTGACTGCCAGCACATCCATGCCGTCAACTTCTTCGCCCGGGATGTTGAAGGCCGCGCCACGCCGGTAAAGATGCGTTTCCGCCGTGGCGCGCGTCACCGACGTGCCCATGGCGTATTGGTTGTTTTCGATCACATAGATCACCGGCAGCTTCCACAGCGCCGCCATGTTCATGGCCTCGAAAACCTGGCCCTGGTTCGAGGCGCCGTCGCCGAAAAAGGTAAAGCTGACCCGGTCCGTGCCTTTGTACTTGTTGGCGAGCGCAAGCCCCGTGCCGATGGGCACCTGCGCGCCGACGATGCCGTGCCCGCCGAAGAAATTCTTCTCGGTGCTGAACATGTGCATGGAGCCGCCCTTGCCCTTGGAATAGCCCCCCTCGCGGCCCGTCAACTCGGCCATCACCCCGTCCGCACTCATGCCCATGGCGAGCATGTGCCCGTGATCGCGGTAGCCGGTAATGACCTGGTCGCCGTCTTCGAGCGCCGCCTCGATGCCGACGATCACCGCCTCCTGGCCAATGTAAAGATGGCAAAACCCGCCGATGAGCCCTTGGCCGTAAAGCTGCCCGGCGCGTTCTTCGAAACGGCGGATGAGCAGCATGTCGCGGTAATACTTGAGCAGCTCCTCCTTGGGCGCGGGCGCGGCGGCGCGGCGGCGGGAAGCAGCTTTCGGGGCGGTGGCCATCAAGGCTCCTCATGGCGAACTAGCACGGCGCGCGAAAGCCCGGCGGGCCCCCGCGCGTGGCAGGCATTTAGTCTTGTGTGCGGAAAATAACCAGTTCGCCCTCACGCGCATAGCCCAGTTCCGAGCGGGCGCGTTCATCGAGCAGGTCCTGGTCGACGTAAGGGGGCGAGAGGAGCAGCACGTCACGCTCAAGCCGCGCGCGGGCGCTTTGGGCCTCCGCGAGTTCCACCTCTAAGAGCTTGATTTCCTGACGTTTTTCGATAAGCGCCAGAAGCCCGTGCCGGCCCGCCAGAGTGTTCTGGCCGACATAGAACAGCGCCAGCAAGAGCCCCGCGGTCAGCGCCACCTGACCCCAGCTTGTCCCCCTGTTTTGCGCAAATCGCTCGCCCCTCATGGGGTGAGAGAATCACAGGCGATTCGCCGGGTCAAGGGCGATTCTCTTAACAGAGTCAGCGCTCTAAGACGAATCGCCTGAACGGATTCGGTGCCCTGTTTTTACCGATTCCCGGAGTTCCATTTTTTCTCGTCCCCAGGTTGTCCCCCCGCGCGCGCATTGCCGGAAACTGGTGCTCCCCGTAACCTCAAACCTATGGAGACACCGATGCCAGAATTTTACGGCAGAACACTGCGCGAGGCCCTTGGAAAGGCGCTCGGCACACGAGATGAGTTTGGACAGAAGAAATCGAAACTGTCCTCAAAGCCGAGCGCCTTCGGCAAACCCATCCACGGAACGGGCAAGAAGCCAAGTTTCGGGAAGGTTGGGAGCAAGCCAAGCGGGTTTGGAAAGCAGGAAAGCACTGCAGATCAAGCCCTGTTTATGAGCGAAGACTATAAAGCACGAAAGCGTGCTGAGGCTGTGCGTATGATCATTGACTACCTTCGCAATAGTAGACCCGGAAGCGGTAATCTTGAGGACGGCTGCTATGTCGTCTACGACCCGCGCACAGGCTTGAACGATCTCATTAGAAGTCCACAGTCAGGTACACGGTCTCGGACTCACTTCAGATTTACACTTAGGAAATTGAGATATCAGGAGTTCATGGGCACCGGCCATACTCACCCGCGGGAGTCACCCGGTGATAGAGGCCTAGGGCGAGGTAACAGTAGGAGTGTTAACCAACAAAATGCCAGCCAACAACAGCAAGATGACGTAAACAACCTCATTCGATTTGGTCCAGTCGTTATATTGGCGCGCCCTGAACCCCTTAACAGAAACCCCACTCCGTTCGTTGAGTGGGGGAATTGGCGAGGTAGCCAATACTTTTAAATCAACCCGCCTATTCAGCAGAGGGAGCTGGCGCATAAACATGATCACTTACTACCGATCTGCGAGGAGTTTTGTTTTCGCCTGCTTGCTCGGTGGAGTGATTCTCCTATGGGCCACTCCCACCCTTGCGAACGGTCCAGCTTCATCAGCCATGTGTGATGAAATTACGGTTGAGCAGATTTACGGGGCACCGCTTGAAACCCCATCGGGACAAATCTGCATACAAGGCACCGCCAGGTACTTGGGCGGCCGGACCTATCTGACCTCTCCGAACTATAATGACGAGAACTTTCATCAGATGAACATCGAGCTTCACGATGCAAACGAGGCCATTCGTTACGGTGATGTGCTGACAGGCGATACCGTTCAAGTTCGAGGCATCTTCAATGTTCCGGAGGATTGCTATCGCGCTTACCTTGAACATGGCCATGATAAGGCGGACAGCCGACCGGACTGCGAGTTCGATACCGCCATGCAGATGTTTGTGCTCGACCTCACCGTACTCAACCGTGAGGCATCAGAACGCCACTGCCTGCCTGTAGAAATGAACGATCTTTATACTGATCCATTACTGTTCAACGAGCAGGTCATTTGCACAGAAGGACACATCTACCGCGCAGAAAACCCTTGGCCGCATGACTTGTGGTGGTTTGGGCCAGAAGGATACAGCGAACCGGAAGCTATACGTTTCTCAATTCATTTGGCCGTGAATGAAGGGCCGAACCTTCTAGAGCGCGGCATACGCCCGGGGGACCGCCTCGCCATTCGTGGGCGATTTATTTTGAGCGAGAATTGTTACCGGCAAGAAATGCTGAACCAGATGCTTCCTGATGGGCAAGAGGCCTTTTGCTGGCCCGTCGCTGCGCCTATGGACATTCTCTATCCTGAGATCGAAGTGGTTCATTGATGTGAGTGGATACAGTTTACCGGGATTCTTCGTTATAGCTAAAATGACCACGGTTTTCGTACTCGCCTTGGCCAACTTTCTTTTTCTTTGTCCGGCGCTAGCCGATGAGGCTTTACTCCGAGATGAAGCATGTCAAACGGTCGCAATAGAAGGGCTCTTCGCTAATCCTGTGCACCATGACGGCATACTTGTCTGCACAGAGGCAACAGTCCGGTTTCAATACTCCAAAATCTACCTAAGCCCTTCGGCGGCGGATGAAGACCATGAACTCCCGGGCCGCCAAATATATCTTGCGGATTCCCATCCTATTGTTCGTGCGGGTGATCTTCGGACCGGCGACCGCGTCGCTATACATGGGCGCTTCGTAGCACCATCAGCCTGCTACAGTATTGAAAACCAGGGACCGGATCGGGATACAAGTCCCGAAGTCGAGTTTTGTCCCGATCCGCCTGACCCCACCTATTTCAACGTCGATCACATCGAGGTCCTAAACCGTACCGCCGATCACGAGGCCTGCATGGACGTGCCTATCGCCACACTCTATTCAGATCCTCTTCCGTATGCGGAGCAGGTTGTCTGCACGGCGGGCATTTTACGCGTTCGCGGCGCAGATACATCGATGCCGCTCGTATCGGTTACGCCTGAAGGCTATCCCGCCGAAGAACTCTTTGGTGTTGATCTGACTCCTAGCCTCTATCTCCATGAATTGATGGCAGCGGGGTATGAGGACGGCGACCCTATAACCCTGCGTGGACGCTTTGGCCTCATGGAAAGTTGTTGGGAAGCCCATCAAGGTGGCGAGGGCTGCGTCCCAACGGGTGCGCCGCTTTGGATCGCCGGAACGGAGATTCTGGGGACTACTGAAATGACCACCGAGTGAGCAAAAAACTCATAGCTACAATTCCTTACGCCCCAGCATCATAAAACACCGCTTCGATGGATCGAGCCCCGCTTTGGCCTGGCCCGCCATGTCTTTGCGCATAAACTCGTTCCATTCGGATTCGGGCAGTACGCGGAAGCCGAGACGCTCATAATAAGGCCGGTTCCAGGGTATTTCAGTAAAAGTCGAAAGGGTGATGCGCGCGGCGCCGTTCGCAAAGCCGTGCGCGGTGTAAGTTTCGATCAGCGCCTTGCCCAGACGCTTCCCCGCGTGATCGGGGTGCACGTCCACTTCGCCGAGGTAAAGATCGCCCTCCTCCCACGTGCCGAAAGCAAATCCGACCGGCTCATCTTTATACGTCAGTACAAAGAGCAATCCGTCGCGGACACGGCCTTCGATAAATTCGACCGGCGCAAGGCGGGAAAGATCGTAAGTGCTCGCTCCGAGTTCCGGACGTCCCACGAATTGCCGCGCCGCCGCCAGCTCAATAGGCGGCAGCTTGGGGCAATCCTCCAGCGTGCCGGGGCGGATCGCATAGCCTTCGGGAAGGGTCATGAGCGCAAGATGGCGGGCCCCGCATAAATCGCCTGGGCGTCCAGTTCCTCTTCGATGCGGAGGAGCTGGTTATATTTGGCGAGCCGCTCGGACCGCGACAGCGAGCCCGTCTTGATCTGCCCGCAATTGGTGGCAACGGCGAGGTCGGCGATGGTGGCATCCTCGGTCTCGCCCGAACGGTGCGACATGACCGCGGTGTAGTTCGCCTTGTGCGCCATCTCGACGGCGGTAAGCGTTTCGGTGAGCGTGCCGATCTGATTGACCTTGACGAGGATCGAATTGGCGCAGCCCTTGCCAATGCCCTCGGCAAGCCGCGCCGGGTTGGTGACGAAAATGTCGTCGCCCACGAGCTGCACCTTCGCGCCCAGTTCCTTGGTCAGCGCGGCCCAGCCTTCCCAGTCGTCCTCGGCCATGCCGTCTTCGATGGAGGCGATGGGATAGCGCCCGCAAAGGTCCGCAAGATAGGCCACCATGCCGGCGGCATCGAGGCTCTTCCCCTCGCCCGCAAGTTCGTACTTGCCGTTTTTGAAAAACTCCGTTGATGCCGCATCGAGCGCAAGCCACACATCCTCGCCCGGCGTGCGCCCCGCCGCCTCGATGGCCTTCATGATAAAGCCGAGCGCTTCGTCGGTGGAGGAAACGCCGGGGGCGAAGCCGCCCTCGTCGCCAACGTTTGTATTGTGCCCCGCATCCTTGAGGCCGGTCTTGAGAGCGTGAAAGATTTCCGCGCCCCAGCGCAGCCCCTCGGCGAAGCTGTCCGCGCCCACGGGGCAGATCATGAACTCTTGAATGTCGACCGGGTTGTCCGCGTGCGCGCCGCCATTGACGATGTTCATCATCGGTACGGGAAGGGTCCGCGCGCCCGCGCCGCCCACATAACGGTAAAGCGGCAGTCCCGCCGCTTCGCCTGCGGCTTTCGCCACCGCGAGCGAAACCCCCAGGATCGCATTGGCGCCAAGGCACGACTTGTTCGGCGTGCCGTCGAGGGCGATCAGGGTCTGGTCGATATGAACCTGCTCTTCGGCTTCAAAGCCCGAAAGGGCGTCGAAAATCTCGCCGTTTACCGCATCGACCGCTTGGGTCACGCCCTTGCCGCCGTAACGCTCGCCCCCATCGCGCAGCTCCACCGCTTCGTGCGCGCCCGTGGAGGCACCCGAGGGAACGGCCGCCCGGCCCATGGAACCCTCTTCCAGCACCACGTCCACCTCCACGGTGGGGTTGCCGCGGCTGTCGAGCACTTCACGAGCCACGATGTCGATGATGGCGGTCATGGGCAGGCCTCCGGAGGGCTGGGGTTCGCACTTGCGGGGCTGTTTAACCTATAGCACGCGCTGCGCAAAGCCTTTGCAGTACTCTGTCACCTCACCCCCTCCCGGCTCGCTCGCGCTCGCCGACCTCCCCCGTCAAGGGGGAGGTTATGAGTATACGCCTTGTAAGCCCTCCCCCCTTGAGGGGGAGGGTTTGGGTGGGGGGTACAGCCCCAACTCACTTCTTCGCCAGCGCATCGAATTCCATGAGCCGGGCCACAAGGCTTTCCATTTCCGAAAGCGGCACCATGTTGGGCCCGTCCGAAGGGGCGTTGTCCGGGTCCTGGTGGGTTTCCATGAAAACGGCCGCCACGCCCACCGCCACCGCGGCGCGCGCCAGCACCGGCACGAACTCGCGCTGGCCGTCCGAGGAGGTTCCCTTCCCGCCCGGTTGCTGGACGGAGTGGGTTGCGTCGAACACCACCGGCGCGCCGGTGGCTTTAAGCTCCGGCAGCGCGCGCATGTCCGAGACAAGCGTGTTGTAACCAAAGCTCGCGCCCCGTTCGGTCACCAGCACATTGGCGTTGCCCGCGCCGCTGACTTTCGCAATCACGTTCTTCATGTCCCAGGGCGCGAGGAACTGGCCTTTCTTGACGTTCACCACCTTGCCGGTCGCGGCAGCGGCGAGCAGCAAGTCCGTTTGCCGGCAGAGGAAGGCGGGGATCTGCAGCACGTCCACCGCCTCCGCCGCGATGGCGCATTGCTCCGCCGTGTGCACATCCGTCAGCACCGGCAGGCCGGTGGTTTCGCGGATTTCATTGAAGATGGGCAGCGAGGCTTCGAGCCCCAGCCCGCGCGCGGCGTTTGCGGACGTGCGGTTCGCCTTGTC